>RFVE01000280.1 GCA_009922585.1 Planctomycetia bacterium | reverse complement strand
CGAACCACTCGGCCCGCAGCAGACCGTCACCGCCCCCCGGGGCAGATCGGCATCAACCTTCTTCAAGTTGTGCTGGGCCGCCCCCCGCACCATGATCACCGGCGGGCCGGGATCGCGGGACTGCTTTTCGATGGCCGCCAGCGACTTCTTCACCGCCCGGGCCACCGCCGCCGGCGTGACCGCTGCCGACTTGCGGACGGCCCGCCGCTTCGTCTTGCCCGCGGCGGCTAGTTCCTTTGCGGCCGCCAGCACCGGCTTGAGAGCCTTGCCGGTTTCCGAAACCTTGTTCTTCGCAATCTGCTCGGGCGTGCCGGCCGCCACAATCTGGCCACCGCCGCCGCCCCCTTCGGGCCCGAGGTCGATCACATGGTCGGCCCGCTTGACCACGTCGAGGTTGTGCTCGACCACCAGTACGGTGTTGCCCGCCTCGACCAATCGCTCGAGCACCTCGATCAGCTGCCGCACGTCGTGCATGTGCAGGCCGGTGGTCGGCTCGTCAAGGATGTAGAGCGTGCTGCCGGTCGATCGCTTGGCCAGCTCGCGGGAGAGTTTGACCCGCTGGGCCTCGCCGCCGGAGAGGGTGGGGGAGGGCTGGCCGAGATGGAGATAGTCGAGGCCGACGTCGCAGAGGGTCTGCAGCTTGCGGGCGATGTCGGGGGCGTCGGCGAAGAGGTCGAGGGCCTCGCCCACCTCCATGCCGAGAATGTCGGCGACGTTCTTGCCCTTCCAGCGGACCTCAAGGGTGTCTTTGGCAAACCGGCTGCCACCGCAGACCTCACAGGCCACCCAGACATCGGCGAGAAAGTCCATGTCGAGACGGGTCGAGCCGTGGCCCTCGCAGGCCCCGCAGCGGCCGCCGGCGACGTTGAAGGAAAACCGACCCGCCTTCCAGCCGCGGCGGCGGGCGTCGGGCAGCATGGTGAACAGCTTGCGAATGTCATCCCAGACCTTCACATAGGTCGCCGGGTTGCTGCGGGGCGTGCGGCCGATCGGTGACTGGTCGATGACGATCACCTTGTCGAGCTGCTCGCCACCGACGATCGCATCGAACTCACCGGGTACGGCGGCCTCGCTGCCGAGGAGGTTCCGCAGGGCTGGTTCCAAGACATCGCTGACCAGCGAGCTTTTGCCGCTGCCCGAAATGCCGGTGACGCAGACGAACAGCCCCAGCGGAATCTCGACGTCGATGTTCTTGAGGTTGTTGTGCCGCACGCCCTCAAGCACTACCGAGCGGCCATCAGGCTGACGCCGCTGCTCTGGTAGCAGGATGGCGTCGCGGCCCGACAGAAAGGCCCCGGTGATGCTGCGGCTGTTCTTGGCGACGTCGGCCGGTGACCCGGCAGCCACCACCTCGCCCCCCCGCTTGCCCGGCCCGGGGCCAAAGTCGACCACCCAGTCGGCGGCCCGGATGGTCTCTTCGTCGTGCTCGACCACGACGACGGTGTTGCCCTTGTCGCGGAGGGTCTCGAGCGCCCCGAGCAGCTTGACGTTGTCGCGGGGGTGCAGGCCGATCGACGGCTCGTCGAGCACGTAGAGCACGCCGGAGAGCCCCGAGCCAATCTGGGCGGCCAAGCGAATCCGCTGGCTTTCACCACCGGAGAGGGTCGGTGCCTTGCGATCGAGGGCGAGGTAGCCGAGGCCGACCTGATCGAGAAAGGCCAGCCGGCTGCGAATCTCTTTGAGCAGTTCCGCGGCGATCAGGCTCTGCGTGTCGTCGAGGACGAGGTCAGATATGAACTCGCAGGCCTCGCTGATGGGAAGTGCGCAGAGCTGGTTGAGGGAGAGTTCCCAGGGCGGGGCCGATTTTTTGCTGCGGCGGACAGTCTCACCCGGTGCGGCTGGACGGGCGACGCGGCTGGTGATCCGGACCGCCCGGGCCTGCGGCGAGAGCCGGGCCCCATCGCAGACATGGCAGTGGCTGACGCTCATGTACTTTTCGAGCATCCGCCGCATGATGCCGCTTTTGGCATTTCGCCAGCGGTTGGTGAGCATTGCCAGCACACCTTCGAACCTGGTCTTGGCCCCCCGCTCGGCCCGGCCCCGCCGCCAGGAGACGTTGATCGTTTCGAGGCCGGTGCCGTAGAGCCAGATTTTTTTCTGGGCTGGCGTCAGCTTCTGCCAGGGCGTGTCGAGCATCGTGCCAGCGGTGTACTTTTTCTTCGCCTCGGCATGGGTGGCTACGGCATTGAACAGCCGCCGGGTCCACCGCGGCAGGTCGCGGAACCGGCCGAGGACGGCGAAGGCTCCCTTCTTGACCGAGAGCGCCGGATCAACGATCAGCTTGGCGGGGTCGATGCCGTAGATGTCGCCCAGGCCGTCACAGGCCGAGCAGGCCCCCAGCGGACTGTTGAAGCTGAACAGCTGCGGCTCGGGCGTGTCGTAGCTGACGCCGCAGGCGACGCAGGCAAACTTGCTCGAGAGAACGAGGTCGGCAGTGGCGGGCTCGGCGTCGGTTTCAGGCTGCTGGTCCCGTCGCTTCCGCTGTGGGCTTTCTGGCGATGAGCTGGTCGCAGCAGCTTTGTCGGGCTTGTCGTCCGTCGCCACGATCACCTGGCCGCCACCGGTTTTCAGCGCCAGGTCAACGGCCTCGGCCAGCCGACTGCGGGTTTCTTCTGAGACAGTCAGTCGATCGACCACCACCTCAATGGTGTGCTTGAACTGCTTTTCAAGCGCGGGCGGGTCCTCGACCCGATAGACACCGCCATCGACCCGGGCCCGGGTGAAGCCCTGCCGCACGAGATCGGTGAACAGATCGCGGTGCTCCCCCTTGGCCTGCCGCACCAGCGGAGCCAGCAGCATCACCCGCTGGCCGGCAGCGGCGGCAAAGATGCGTTCGACAATCTGATCCCGCGGCTGGGCCTCAAGCACCCGGTCGCAGGTTGGGCAGTGGGCGGTGCCGACCCGGGCATAGAGGACCCGCAGGAAGTCGTGGATCTCGGTCATTGTCGCGACCGTTGACCGCGGGTTGTGACCGGCTGACTTCTGGGCAATTGAGATCGAGGGCGACAGGCCGGTCACGCTATCGACATCGGGCCGGGGCAGCTGCCCGAGGAACTGTCGGGCGAAGGTCGAAAGGCTTTCGACATACCGT
>RFVE01000279.1 GCA_009922585.1 Planctomycetia bacterium | reverse complement strand
GCTGACGGCAGGCTGCCCTTCCAGCCAGGTGTGGTTAACCAGTTCGATCCGACCGTCGGTATGCTCGACAAGTGCCGTGCAGTGTTCCATCCAGTCACCGCAGTTGTAGTAGTCGACCCCGTCGATCTGCCGGATGGCCGGCACATGGATGTGGCCGCAGACGACTCCGCCGCAGTCTTTCTTTTTCGTGTAGCGGGCCACGAAATGCTCAAAGTCATTGATGAAGTTCACTGCCCGTTTCACCTTTGTCTTCAGGAGTGAACTGAACGACCAATAGGGGTAGCCGAGTGACCGGCGGGCCAGGTTCATCCACTTATTCAGATGGAGTGCTGCCGTATAGGCCCGGTCGCCGAGATGATAGACCCAGGCGGCATGCTTGGTGAGATGATCAAAGAAATCGCCGTGAATAACCAGCAACCGGCGGCCGTCGATGGTTTCGTGAATGAACATGTCGGCCAACTCGACACCACCGAGGGTCTGGGGAGCAAAGGGCCGCAGGAACTCGTCATGGTTGCCGGTGGCGTAGTAGACCCGCGTGCCCCGCTTGAGCATGCCAAGAATTCGCCGGACCACAAAACTGGAAGTATCGTTCCAGTAGAACGATCGCTTCAGTTTCCAGCCGTCGATAATGTCGCCGACTAGGTAGAGCCGATCGGGTTCGACCCGGCCAAGGAAATGAAATAGCTCATCAGCCCGGCTGAACCGACAGCCGAGGTGCAGATCGGAAAGAAACAGCGAACGAACCCGCATGGGCAGTCCTCCGTCAAGGCCGCTGCTGAAGGCGTTTCGCCGCCTCTCGTGGTGCAGACCATACCCTCAACCGTGAGGATGATCATCCCGAATCGGCATGAGAATTTGGTGAGCAGGTCGACGCTTAACTTTGATTCAGCCACCAAGACCGAGCTTGGGGGCTTTCATGCTCCGCAGCGTGAGGATCGAACCGACTGACATGAGCGCCAGGCCGAGCCAGCGGGGTGGTTCAACCACCTTGCGGCCGGCTGACCCTGGCCAGGTGGGACTATTGCTGGTTGGGACGGGGGCGGGCTCGTTGACGATGATCCTGCTGGAAAAGTCACTCAAAGTGAACGACTGCACCATCCGGAACTGGATGCCGGCAAAGAAGACCAACAGGCCGATCAGCAGAATGGTCTGGCGTTTCATCACTGCATGTCCTTCCGCGAACCACCACTGGTTCAGAGAGGGAATCGAACCAAAGTGGGCCAGGCATGCAGTTGCGCCGGCAGATTGCCAGCTGTGCCGATTGCAGCGGATGCAGCAGAAAACGTGGTGCCGCGGGGCGACCCTGTGGACGGTCAGCCTGCGGCGATCGCCACGGCCGCTGCTTGGCCCATTGAGCCGAAGTTCAGCGAGATCGCCGTCCGTGGCCGGCCCGAAAGTGGGCCATCATGGATGACCTGAATCGGGCATTCGGGGTCGGGCGTGTCGTAGTTGAGAGTTGGGGGAATAGCGTCCGCCTCAACCGCCAGCACACTGGCAACAAGTTCCAGGAGTCCGCCACCGGCGCCGGCATGGCCAAAGCTACTCTTCGGTGCGGTCACTGGTGTGTCGCCCAGTTCCGCCGCAATCGCCTGGGCCTCGGCCCGATCCATGGCAACCGTACTCAGCCCGTGGGCGTTGACATGCCCCAGGCTGGCGGCGTCGAGCCCGGCCCGCCGGAGCACTTCGCGAAGGACCAGCCGCACGCCTCGGCCGGTGGGTGAATCCTGTCGCTGTCGCGGTTCGCAGCGGGCGGCCGTAGCGAGCAATCGACTGCGGATTCGCGCCCCGCGGCGATCGGCATGTTCCCGTGATTCAAGCACCACTACGCCGGCTCCCTCAGCATTGACCAGCCCATCACGATTGAGGTCGAAGGGCCGGCAGGCGGCCTGGAAGTCGTCGTTGCGTTTGGAGAGCTGGGCATTGCCCCGGGCGACCAGTGCCGTCGGATGCAGCCGCGAGCCAGTGCCACCAGCCAGCATCACATCGGCCCAGCCCCGCTCGATGACGCTGGCTGCTTCAGCCACTGCCAGCAACCCGGAGACATCACCCAGTACAATCGTGTTGTTGGGCCCTCGGGCATCCTGGGCGATGGCGATGTGCGAAGCCGTCATGTTGGGCAGGTGCTTGAGCAGCCAGAGCGGATGAAGCTCTTCATGGATCGCCTCTGACCATTGCTCGTAACAGAACTGGCCATCACCGGTGCGGGCACGGCGGTAGGCTGTCTCCAGATCCTCCAGGTCGGCATAGATCATGTCGTTGCCGAAGACAACGCCGAACCGTTCCGGCTCAAGTCGGTCGTTGACGATGCCCGCATCTGCCATCGCCAGATCGGCGGCAGCAAAGCCGAGTTGGATCTCGCGACTCATCACCTTGAGGCTCTTTCGCGGGCGGACGTAGAGCTTCGGGTCAAAGCCGGCAATCTGTCCACCGAACTGAACAGTCAGACCACTTGAATCAAATAGGTCGATCGGTCGGATACCACTCTCGCCAGCCAGCAGGGCATGCCAGAACGGATCGGTACCGATGCCGATGGGGCTGACGACACCGACACCGGTGATCACAACGTCGCGGGAGATTTCCATCATGGGCTGCACGGTACAGAATCTTGACCTGTTCCCGATAGTCGGTTCCAACGCAGACCTTGCGGGATAATTTTTCGACGCCACCTCAGGGTCGCCGGGGGTGGGCCTCCCGCCAGTCAGACGGCCGAAGCGGTTCAGACGCGGCCCAGAGTCCACGGCGGTCCCGACGGGCCGCCTGCTGGGCAGCCAGCAGATCGGCTGGCGGGGTGAACCGGTCAAAGACCCAGGCGTGGCCTTCGGCGACCAGCTCGTGGTTGAGATTGCGTTGGTCAATCCAGAGGGTACCCAGCAGCCGGTCGTACTGGTCACGGCCGTGCGGTTCCAGCCGGATGGGCTGTCCCTGTACCTTTTGTGCGAGCGCCGCGCGGGCCTCCCGGCCGTGGGGCTGGCGGTATTCAGGGGCGTCAATCCCCAGCAAACGAATCCGTTCCTCTCGGCCGTCTGCCGCCACGGCCGTGACGGTGTCGCCATCATGCACCGTTTGAATGGTCCAGGCTTCAGCTGGCAGCGCACTGGGCCGGGCCGGAAGGCGTTCGC
>RFVE01000278.1 GCA_009922585.1 Planctomycetia bacterium | reverse complement strand
TGCACCTGCTCGGCTTTGACCACACCAAGCTCACCTATCGCTTCCAGGGCCGTGATTTCCGGCTGACCGATGTACACGGCGAGGTGGTTCACGACCTGCTCACATAACCCGTAAGCGAACACCAGGTGGCGACATTACGCCCAGGACCTTTTCCCTACAGATTCACCGCTTCTCATGAACGATCTCAACGGCACCATGTCGCGGCTCTCATTGCTCCTCCCCACTCGACGCCACCATCTGCTGCCATGGCTGCTGATCGGCCTCGCTGTGGTGTTACCAACCGGACGCATCGTGGCTGCAGAGTCGGCCAGCCAGACACCGGTCAGCTACGTCCGCGACGTGCTGCCGATCTTCCAAGCCAACTGCCAAGGCTGCCACCAGCCGGCCAAGGCCGAGGGGGACTATCTGATGACATCGGTCGCCCAGCTTGCTGCCGCTGGTGAATCGGGGGCTGTCGGCATCGTGCCAGGCAAGCCGGCCGAAAGCTATCTGATCGATCAGATCACACCCGATGCCGACGGCCACGCCGAAATGCCCAAAAACGGCAAGGCTCTGACAAAGGCCGAGGTTGAACTGATCACCCGCTGGATCGCTGCCGGCGCCCAGGACGACACGCCGGAGACCGCGGGCCAAAAGATCGACGCCGACCATCCGCCGGTCTACACCAGGCAGCCGGTGGTGACGAGCATCGACTTTTCACCCGACGGCAAATGGCTGGCCGTCACCGGTTTTCACGAGGTGCTGCTCTTTGACATCTCGGACGCGGCGGCGGTGCCGCAGGCGGCCGCCAAGCGGCTGGTCGGGCTGTCCGAGCGGGTTGAGCGGGTGCGGTTTTCACCCGACGGCAGCCGGCTGCTGGTCACTGGCGGCAATCCTGCTCGCATGGGTGAGGTCCAAATCTGGAATGTCGCCGCGGGCAGCCTTGAACTGTCGATCCCAGTCAGCTTCGACACCGTCTATGGCGGCTGCTGGTCGCCCGACGGCAAACTGGTCGCCTTCGGCTGCACCGACAACACCCTGCGGGCCATCGATGCGACCACCGGTGATCAGGTGCTCTATCAGGGTGCCCATGAAGACTGGGTGCTCGACACCGTGTTCGCGCCGAAGGGTGACCATCTGATCTCGGTCGGCCGCGACATGACGGTGAAGCTCACCGAGTTGGCAACTGAACGCTTCATCGACAACATCACCTCGATTACGCCGGGGGCCCTGCGAGGCGGCCTGTCAGCAGTCGATCGGCATCCGACACTTGATCACATTGTCGCCGCTGGGGCTGATGGTACCCCGCGAGTCTATCGGATTCACCGCCATGCCAAGCGGGTGATCGGTGATGACGCCAACCATATCTTTCCGCTCTTTCCGCTGCAGGGCCGGGTGGCCGATCTGCGGTTCTCACCCGATGGCAAACAGGTCGCTGCCGTCGGTGGCCTCGACGGCCGCGGGGAACTGGTCGTTGCCAGCTACGGCCTGACGGAAGATGTACCACCGAAGATCCTTGACATCATGGCCAAGGTGCCGGGCGACCCTGGCAATCGGCGTGGCGGCAAGCGGACTGAGGCCGAGTGGAAGACCTTTGATGAATTCCGTGAACAGTCGACCGACAAGCTGACGGCAGTCGAAATGCCCGAGGCTATCGCCTATGCCGTTGCCTTTCATCCAACGTCGGGTGAGGTTGCCGTCGCTGGTGGTGACGGCATCGTGCGGTTCTTCAAGGCCGATTCCGGCACGCCGACCCGGCAGTTCGCCGTCGCCCCAATCGACGCAAAGGAGACCGACGCCAAGGGGCTGCCACTGCCCTGGCCGCC
This sequence comes from Planctomycetia bacterium, assembly GCA_009922585.1. Taxonomy (GTDB): domain Bacteria; phylum Planctomycetota; class Planctomycetia; order Pirellulales; family UBA1268; genus UBA1268. The sequence goes on along the minus strand of RFVE01000278.1, from coordinate 1,353 downwards.
TGAGCCATCAGTTGAGCCCGAAGCACCGCCCGCCGACCGGGTGGTGGCGATCACAGTTGAACCGCAGACAGTTGAACTGGCCGGACCGTTTGCCTCCACCCAGCTGGTGGTCACCGGCACGCTGGCCGGGGGCGGCACTGTTGATTTGACCCGCAGCGTCACGGTCGCGCCGCCCGCCGACGGGCAATCGGCTGTCACTCTGGTGGAGATCAGTGAGACTGGACTTATTCGTCCGCTGGCCGACGGCAGCGGCAGCCTGCAATTGGGGTACGCACCAGTAGCCAAGGCTCAGACAGGCACGACTGAGCAAGTGGTGAGTGTCAGCCTGCCTGTCTCGGTGGTTGGCAGCGGCAGCCTGCCGCCGGTCGACTTCATTCGTGACGTCAATCCAGTGCTTTCAAAGCTCGGCTGCAACCAGGGCACCTGCCATGGGGCGGCGAAAGGCAAGAATGGCTTCAAGCTGTCGCTGCGGGGCTACGACCCACTCTTCGATGTGCGGGCCTTCACCGACGACCACGGCAGCCGTCGGGTGAATCTCGCCAGCCCCGACGACAGCCTGATGCTGCTGAAGGCCTCGGCCACAGTGCCACACACCGGCGGGCTGCTCACCCGACCGGCCGATGCCGACTATCAGCTGATCCGTCGCTGGATCGAAGAGGGAGCCAATCTCAACCAGCAGACAGCAAAGGTGACAGCCATCGAGGTCTCGCCCGCAGCGGCGCTGATCGACCTGCCCGGTGGGCGGCAACAGTTCCGCGTGGTAGCCAGCTATGCCGATGGCAGTCGGCGGGATGTCACCCGGCATGCTTTTCTCGAAAGCGGCAACACCGAGGTGGCGACGGTCAGCCGCGATGGCCTGGCGCCGATTTTGGTCCGTTACGAGGGCAGCTATGCCGCGGTCACGCTGACAGTGATGGGGGATCGGGAAGGGTTTGTCTGGCAGCAGCCAGAGACATGGGGTCCGATCGACGAACTGGTGGCCGCAAAGTGGCAGGCAATGAAGATCACCCCGGCGCCGCTGGCCGATGATCTCGCCTTTCTCCGACGGCTCACGCTCGACCTGACCGGCCTGCCACCCACTGCCACGGCGGTCCGTCAGTTTGAGGCCGACCATCGTGATACCCGGATCAAGCGGGCGGAACTGGTGGCCAGGCTGATCGGGTCAGAGGAGTTCGTCGAACACTGGACCAACAAGTGGGCTGATCTGCTGCAGGTAAATCCCAAATTTCTTGGCAAGGAGGGGGCCGAAGGACTGCGGGCTTGGATTCGGGGCGAGGTCGCTGGCAACACCCCCTACGACGACTTTGCCCGGGCGATCCTCACCGCGAGTGGCTCCAACCGCGAGAACCCGGC
>RFVE01000277.1 GCA_009922585.1 Planctomycetia bacterium | reverse complement strand
GCGGCTGGAGGCATCGGTTTTGGTCGCTGGTGTTCGGGAAGGACAACAGGCTGAGCATAGCAGCCTCTCCCTGATTGGCTGGCGGCTTGACAGGTGATATTCCGATCACTACTGTACAGATAAACACATTTTCTTTTGGGCTGTACGATTGTCATGGCATCTGTTCTCACTCCTTCTTGTTTTCGCACCGCCCCTGTGCGGCAGCTCGACGGTGTCCGGTCGCTTGAGCGGCTCTGCAGGCAGGCGACTGGGCGGCAGGCTTTCCCAGGGCAAGGGGCGACGCTGGAGCAGACCGTTGTCAGCAGCGGGCTGCCGTCACTCGACCGTCTACTGCCCTGTGGGGGCATTCGGCTGGGGAGCCTTATTGAATGGTTGGAGCCTACTACAAAATCAGGCATTGAAACGGCTGCCGGTGCGGCTGCCTTTGCCTTGGCGGTCGCTGTCAGGCTGCAGGCCGCTGACAGCCTGCCGGCGGGCCGGCCCATCCTGGTGATTGACCGGGGCGGCCGATTTTACCCACCGGCGGTGCTGCCCTGGCTGGCAGCAGCCGATTCGACAGCCTGCCATGACAAGGCTGTGGTCGGTCGCCGGCAGCGGCGGGGGAACAGTCCGGCAGCGTCACGGCGAAACGACCGCCTTGAGAAGGCTGGCACCAGAGCAGATCGACAGCTCTATGTCATCCGCCCTGACAGTGAAGCCGACGAAATCTGGGCGATCGACCAGGCGCTGCGATGCCCTGGAGTGGCGGCGGTGGTTGGCTGGCCGCAGCGGGTTGCAGCGACTCCCCTACGACGCTGGCAGTTGGCTGCGAAGGCCAGCGGTGTGGTGGGGCTGTTCGTGCGGCCCGCTGTGACCCGACAGCAGCCCACCTGGGCTGAGGTGCGGGTACAGGTGCAGCCGACTGGCCATGTGCAGGCAGCTGCTGGTGGACGGCCGATGACGGGCAGGCCGACTGGGCGTGCCAGCTGGATTGACGTGCGGGCCTATCGGCTTGTGCGGGTCGGTGGTGGCTGGGAGTCGGCGACGGCGGTGGCAGAGCCGGCAGCCGACTGCCTGCTCGATCTGACCTGTGGCCGGGAATGTCTCCGGCCTGCCGCTGCGTCATTGCAGCCCGACTGGAGCAGAAGCACCAACTGGAAGGAGCCGGTATGCCACGCATCATGACCATCTGGCTGCCGCGTTGGCCGGTCCAGCGGCTGCTGGTCGAGCAGCCAAGCCTTAGGCCGCAGCCAGTCTTCGTCTGCCGCCGAAATCACCGCGGCCTGCTAACGGTTGCCACATGGGCCTGGGCCATGCCGCCGGCAAGACCTGCTGGTCGACGGCCGGCAATCGAGCCGGGCATGTCGCTGGCCGAGGCGATGGCAGTGCTGGCACCAGCCTATGGATCGTGGGCATGTCGAATGGCCCACGTCGTTGACGAAGATGCCGTTGGCGATCGGCAGGCTCTTGAAACATTGGCCCGGTGGGCTCGCCGGTTCGCCCCGGTGGTAGCGGTCGGTCCGGCCGCGGCTGCAGGTTCAGCAGGCAGGCTGGCGGTGGCACATTTACAGGCTCTTGCGAGTGACTGCCTGCAGCTTGATGTGACTGGCACGGCCCATTTCTTTGGGGGTGAATCGCGGTTAGCCCGGACTGCCACCTGGACCCTGGCCGCCCGCGGCCTGCATGCCCGGGTGGCCATTGCTGACACGCCGGCCGCCTCGTGGGCGGCGGCTCGGCATACCGCTGCGGTGGCCGCTGTTGTTCCCCGGCTGCAGCCGCAGCGGCAAGGGCGGTGGCTGAACCGTCAGCAGCGGTGGGTGGTGGTGCCACCGGGCCAGCAGCGGCAGTTGCTGGCTGGACTGCCATTGACGGCCTTGCGGCTGCCCGTTGGAGTGGCTGAAACGCTGGTCGAAGTGGGTGTTGAATCGATTGGCCAACTGCTCCAGTTGTCGCGGGCCAGCCTGCGGCAGCGGTTCGACCGACTGGTGACGTTTCGGTTGGCAGCATTCCTGGGGGAAACGGCCGAGCCATTGCAGCCGCCCGATGGCGATGCGCTGCCTTCTGCCAGCTATGCCTTTGACCTGCCGGTGCTTAGCCGTGATCTTACCGGCGACGACCTGCCGGCATTGTGCGACCGGCTTGTCCGAGATTGCCTGCGGCCACTGGCTGCTGTGGGCAAAGGGATTGCTGGCCTGCAGGTGAGACTGGATGGCGGGAGTGGCCGACCGCCAACGGTGATCGACGTTGGGCTCTTTCGGCCGGCAGCGTCAGCGGCACATCTTGTTGAGCTGATCATGCTGCGGCTGAGTCGCACCCGGCTGCCACACGAGCTTGCAGGCTTGACGGTCGAGGTGGTGTCGGCTGCCCCCCTGCCCTGCCGGCAACAGGTGCTGTTCGACGCGGCCAGTCCAGCGGCAGTGCCACAGGCAGGACAGCAGGTTGCCGGTCTGCTCGATCGGCTGGCTAGCCGGCTCGGCCGGGAAGCGGTGGTCGAGCCACAACTGCTGGCCGATGCTCAGCCTGAGGCCGCGTGGGCGGCGGTGCCGGTTGCTGGCGTTGTCGGCCTGCCCTCAGGCCGCGGAGCCGGCGGCCGGGTTGGCAAAGGTGGGTTGGCTGCAGCCACTCCGGCGGGCGGTTCGTGCCGGCCAACCTTCATCCTGCCGCGGCCGCAGCCGCTGGAGGTGCTGGCGATCGCCCCAGAGGGGCCGCCAGTACGGTTTCGCTGGCAGGGACGGCTGCATGAAGTGGCCTTGGTTCGTGGGCCTGAACGAATCGAAACAGCCTGGTGGCGGGGGCCGACGGTGCGGCGGGACTATTACATCGTCGAGACCGGCGGTGGCGGTCGGTTCTGGCTGTTCCGTGGCCTGCGGCGACAGACCTGGTTCTTGCATGGAACATTCGGCTGAGAGCCGGGGAGGCAATTGAGATGGTTCAACGAGTGCATCGCTGTAACCGTATTGGCTATGCCGAGCTGCATTGCACCAGTAATTTCTCCTTTCTCCAGGGTGGGTCGCATCCGGAGGAGCTGGTGACCCGGGCGGCGGCACTTGGCTATGCCGCAGTGGCGATCACCGACCGGGCCAGTCTGTCGGGGATGGTGCGGGCCCATGCCGCAGCCAAGGAGGCTGGTATCAAGCTGATTGTTGGGGCAGTGGTCGAGCCGATCGATGCTGCCCCGCTGGTACTGTGGGTTACCAACC
>RFVE01000276.1 GCA_009922585.1 Planctomycetia bacterium | reverse complement strand
GTTCCTGGTCGATCAGGATCAGGCCGTGGCCATCGCCACCCACCAGCATCAGCCGGTCGTGGACGTCGTCGGCCTCGGCGGTATCGGCAATCTGCTGCGGCACGAACTGCGTCAGAAAGCTGTGGGTGAGGTGGTCGTTGTGCTTGTCGGCCAGATCGATCAGGTCGTTCATTCGCTGGAGCAGCGTATGCTCCTGAGTCCGCACCACATCAAACGCTGCCACGGGGCTTTCCCAGTCGGCGGCTGGAGCCTCGATAGTGGCAAACGTGGCCTGGAAGTCGCGATCGTTGAGGTAGTCGACAAACAGGTTCATGTGAGTCAATTCACCGGCCGCTTCGGCACGAAACCATTTCGCCATACCGGTCAGGCCGCGGACGCTCGCCCAGGAAGCCATCGAAAAGTAAAGAAACCCAGCTGAGGCCTCGATGCAGATCTGTTCGTTCAGTGCGGCGGCGACTTCTTCGTTGAGGGATTTGCGAAAGCTCATGGCTGACTCCAGAGGGCGTGGGGCGAGTAGTTGGCCGCAGTCTGCAACCGGGCAATAGTAGGCGTCAAGCGGGCAGACGGGTTGCCGGCAGAACTATTTCCTGTTCGCGGCCACTGCAGTTGCCCCGCCGAATCACGGTGGCATAGCCTCAGGTCCGGTATTCCGACGTGTTATTCACCCTGGTGAGGTTTTCTGATGCCGACTGACCCGGCCGCCATCACTTCTGAGCGTTCTGTCGTGCTTCAGCTCAACAGCACACCGGCCGTGCAGGCGGCGGTTGGGGGGCTCAACCAGGGCAGCGGGCCGCGAGTGGTACCGGGCCGCAGCATCCCGGTGCCCGAGTCGGTGAGCGAGTCGTTCCAGCGGACAATCGCCATGCCCTACCGCGACTCTGAGTGGAAGCTCGACCCGCCTGATGCCGCCGGCTGGCGGCAGGCGGTCGCCGGGCTGGCCGCCATCACAATTCCCGCCATCGAGCAGATGCAATCTCAACTGGGTGTCAACGTCAGCGAAACGAGCATCGCCGGGGTGCCGGTCTTTGATGTGACGCCGCCGACCGTGCGGCCAGAGAACGCCGGCCGTGTCCTCGTGAACACCCATGGGGGCGGCTATGTCTTCAATCCTGGGCGGGCCAGTCTGCTGGAGGCGGTGGTGATCGCTGCCAGCTGCGGCATCCGGGTGCTGGCGGTTGACTATCGCATGCCGCCCGATCATCCCTTTCCTGCAGCCCTCGACGATGCCTTCGCGGTCTGGCAGGCGGTGGTCGACGGCCAGCCAGCCGGTACTGTCGGTCTGTGCGGTGGCTCCTCGGGTGGTGGGCTGGCCCTGGCGACGGTGCTGCGGGCCCAGCAGGCCGGGGTGGCCCTGCCGGCGGCGTTGGCCATTCAGACGCCGTGGGCCGATCTCGCAGAGGTCGGCGACAGCCTTCGCACCAACGAGTGGCTCGACAGCATCCTGGTGAGCTACTCCGCGGCGCCGCAGCGGGCGGCCCGACTCTATGCTGCCGGTCACGATCTGGGTGACCCGTTGATCTCCCCGCTGCGGGCCGATCTGACCGGCTTTCCGCCGACGATGCTGATCACCGGAACCCGTGATCTGTTTCTCAGCCTGACCGTGCTGGTTCACCGCAAACTGCGGCGGGCGGGTGTGCCGGCAGAACTTCACGTTGTGGAGGGTGCCTCCCACTTTCAATACTTCATTAATCCGTTTGCGTCAGAGTCGCAGGACATCTTCACTGAAATGCGGCTGTTTCTCGATCGGACGCTGGCTCGATGACCGGCTTTTTCAGGAGGGCGAGGATGGCACGAACTGCTGGTTGTTGGCTGGTTGGAATCTGGGCGGGGCTCCTGGTGCCGGGGCTGCTGCCCGCGGCCGGGGCTGCCGAGCCGCAAGCGGCATCAGTTTTCGACGCGGCGTTCCCTCGCGAGGCCATTCCCGGCTTTAAGGCCAAGGAGCACCCGCTGCCGCTGCCGACCACGATGAGCCATATCGACTACGAGCAGCAGCTCTTTCCCTTCATTCGCAGCCGGGCCTATGCCACCGAACTGGGCTGGAGCCATGACAAGCGAGTCCGGGACACCGGGGCGTATGTCAAGGGAAAGTACTATGGCACCCATCCGGCGGTCCGGTGCTTCTATTCACCCAAGGTGATGTATTGGCTGACAGGTGACCCTGACTTTTGGCCCGAGGGCCGGGATGCTGGGCTGGCCCCACCGAAGCAGCCGCGGGAGGGACAGATTCCCGATGGCGGCATGCTGATCAAAGAGATGCTGCCCCCGCCGGCGGCCCGCTATGAGGGCATGACTGAGGACGAGTTGCTTGGGGTGTTGCGGCTGCCGACGTCGGCCGGCTGTGATGTCATGATCAAAGACTCAACTGGCTCACCGAGCGGCTGGTTCTGGGCGAGCGTCTATCCCGGTCAGCAGGCCGACACGCCCGATACCTTCGCCTATCCGCAGGCAGGGGTGGTGCTGGCCTGCGTCCGTTGCCATTCAGTGGCAGAGGAGGGGGGCACCTTTGCGTCGCTGCGGAACATCACCGGCTTTCCCGGTGAGCCGCTGCGGTTTTACACCGACACCACCTGGCGAGAGATTCCAACCGCCCTTCAGCCCTATGACTTTCGGCACGACCCCGACCCGCCGTCGCTGGTGGCCCCGCAGGCACCGGGTCCCGCCCGGCCCAACTTCGCCTTTCTGCATACCTACGCACCGGCCCGGCATGTGACCTATCCGGAGGTCCAGAAGTTTCCGCCGGAGTCGCACGACCATGTTGCCTCCAGCGGCAGCGGGCCACAGCGGTTCGTGACATCGGACCAGTGCCTGATGTGTCACAGCGGGGCAACCGGCCGGCATTCGTCTGGGCCCGTGATGTTCCTCGAGACCAAGCGGGGCGGGCTGAATGTCTCGCCCTATGGTGAGTGGCGGTGGTCGCCGATGGGGCTGGCCGGCCGCGACCCGGTCTTTCATGCCCAGCTGGAAAGCGAACTGTCCCAGCTCGGTCGTGAACTGCCCGCTGAGAAGGCACGGGCCTACGGCGACCAGGTCGTGAACACCTGCCTCCGGTGCCACGGAGCGATGGGGAAGCGGCAGCATGACTTCGACCGAGGGGTTGGCGACGCCTCCTGGTCGCCGGCGGCCAACTTTCAGCGGGACTGGTTTCAGCTGAAGGATCCGGCCGATCCCCATCATAAATATGGTGGGCTGGCCCGCGACGGCATCAGCTGCACCGTCTGCCATGCCATGGTC
>RFVE01000275.1 GCA_009922585.1 Planctomycetia bacterium | reverse complement strand
CGACCGCCAGCGGCAGCTCGCCCTGGGCCCGGCGGACAGCGGCAATCACCGGGTCGATTGCCGCGACGTGTGGCAGCTGGTCAATGAATGCCTGTTCTTTGAGTTCCGCAGCCCGGTCAAGGTCGATCTCAACGGCCGCCTCGACCGCCAGAGTGGCCAGGATATCTCGGGTGGGCCGGCCCCCAAGGGAGTAGAACCGGTCTTCATCGAATGACAGGCCGTGCCGTTCAGTCACGTGCAGCCAGGCCCGGTAGTGGGCCGGCATGGTGTCGGCCAGCGTGCCATCGCAGTCGAACAACAGGGCTTCGTAGTCCTGCAGGTGCCAATGGGGGGCGTCAGTCATGTTGGTCTTTGGTGATGGTGTTTTCGTCGAATATTCGGCAACAGAAGGCACCCTCCCCCCGCCTGCCTGCGGCCACGGCGGGCCGGTCGCACCGAATGTAACGGCTGATGCCAACAGCCGTCTCCCCAGCAGGCCGTTTTTTCAGGCTCACCGGCAAGGTTTTGCAAGGTAGCCTAGTGTGACAGGTGGCCGCCACCAAAGGCCTCGCAGGTTTTTTACCCCCGGATCCCTCATGCGACTTCCCACCCTCGGCATCCGCAACCGCATGCTGTTGCTGGGCATTCTGCCGACCGCAGTCATTTTCCTGGCTGTTGTGCTGCTGAATTTTCAGCGAATGCAGTCGCTGCTCCTCGATCTGGCGGAAGAGATTCTGTTGGAGCGGACGCAGGTCATCGCCACTGAGATCGACCGCGGCACGCTTGAGGCAGTCACCGCTGCCCGCACCATGGCCACGGCAGCCGAGCACGGCCTGTTCGGCCGCCGGCAAGAGTCGATGGATCTGGCCCGTTCGGTGCTCGAAGGCAATCCGCAATTCACTGCGGCCTATTTTGGCTATGAGCCCAACGCCGACGGGCAGGATGCCGAGGCGGCCTCGCAGTTGCCCGCTGAGACCCTCGGCGAGGGCGGCCGATTTCTGCCCTATTTCTTTCGTGACCGGACCGATGAGTCGCAGATCAAACTCTCGCCGCTGGTCCTGCTCGAGGGACTCTACTATGCCGGCTGTCGTGAACGGGCGGTTGATCCAACCGCGACAAGCAAGGCGATGGTGACTGAACCCTACGACTATGAGGGCAAACTCATGGTCGAGCAGACCTATCCGATCATGATTGACGGCAGCTTTGCGGGGGTGGCGGGCGTTGATCGCACGCTTGACCAGCTCACCAATGATCTCGAAGCAATCAAGGCCCGGCAGCAGCAGGCTGGCTGGAACCTCGACATCATCCTCGTCAGCAGGCTGGGGAAGGTGATTGCCTCAACGGTCGCCGGCATGGAACTCTCCAGCAAGCCGATCGCCGACACGCCTTACGCCGACATCCTCAGCCACTTTCATAACAGCGAGTCCGGGGTAACGCTGACGACCGACCTGCTGGCGGCCACCGACCCCTTGTCGGGAGACAACTGCTTTTACGCCGCTGCGGCCGTTCCGACTGGTTCGTGGACAGTGGTGATGGAACTCCCCCGCGAGAACGTGATTGCCAAGATCCGCGGCCCGCTGGTCTCGACGGCTCTCTTTGGCGGACTAGGCACGGCGACGATTCTGGGGCTGATTATCTGGTTGACGACAAGTCTTTCGCGACGAATCGAGCAGGCAGCTCGGGCAGCCCGACGGGTGACTGACGGCGACCTGACCGGCTCAACGCTGGAGGGCGATACTGCCGCCACTTGCACCGATGAATCAGGCCAGCTGCTCCGCGACATCGCCAGCATGACCGTCAGCCTGCGGCAGATCGTGTCGCAGGTGAAGCGATCGGGCCTCGAACTGACCTCCACTGCTCGGCAGCTTTCGGCGGCCTCAGGCCAACAAGAGACCGTCGTACAGGCGCTCGAAAAGAGTACGGAGGAGGCTGCGGTGGCCAGCCGTGAGATCTCAGTCACTGGCCGGGAACTGAGCGAGACAATGGCCGATGTGGCCGGCGTGGCCACCGAGACCGCCGAGGTCGCCTCGGCGGGCCGGGACGACCTGGCCGGGGTGGGCGAGACGATGGCCCACCTCGAGTCGGCCACGGGCGATTTCTCCGAGCGGCTGGCGGTGATCCGGCAGCGGGCTGAGGAGATCAACGTGGTGATCACGACGATCACCAAGGTTGCTGACCAGACTAACCTCCTTTCAATCAATGCGGCCATCGAAGCCGAGAAGGCAGGTGAGTATGGCCACGGCTTCCTGGTAGTAGCCCGCGAGATTCGCCGGCTGGCCGACCAGACGGCGGTGGCGACGCTCGACATCGAGCGGCTGGTTGAGCAGATGCAGCAGGCCGTGGCGGCCGGCGTGATGCAGATGGACAGGTTCGCGGCCGACGTGAAAACCGGGGTCGACCGGGTGGGTGACATCAGCGGGCAGTTCGCCGCCGTGATTGACAAGGTACAGGGGCTGAACCAGCGCTTTGATCAGGTCAACGAGGGCATGCAAGCCCAGACCGCCGGGGCAGCCCAGATTGCCGAGAGCCTCGTAACGCTCTCTGACTCATCGCGGGCGGCTTCCGAAACGCTGACTGAGTTCCGCCAGGCCTCGTCCCACATGGTGCGGGCCATCGACGGCCTGACCGACACGGTCAGCCGGTTCCGGGTGGCAGAGGAATAGCCGCGTTCACTGATCGCCAGCTGCCGCAGATGGCTTTCAGTTGCGCGACTCATCCACCGGCTGACCCGTTTTCTCTCACCCGCTCTCACCCGCGACCTGCCTCTCAGGGTTTCTTACTCACCCCCAGCATTTCAACAAAAGAGGAAATCTAGCGAGCTTTCACCGGTTCCGCTGACTCATCTGATTTCGTTCCGATTGCCGAAAATACTCATGGCAGGGGTCCTGCCGGGTCGATCAACCCGATGGAGTTTACCGTTGGCGGAACTTTTCCGGCCCACGGTGATTCCCGGAACCTGATCCCTCAGCCACAAACGCCCGATGAAAAAGCCTCTTCAACGCTTCAATGGAAGAGCAGCCCGCAGGCTTCGCGGGTTGAAACGTCGCCTCACCGGCCTGCAGCGGGCAGCCCGGCGGGCTGCGGTCATTGGTTGCGTGACAGCATCGACTTTTGGCATTTCATCCACTGCCTTTGGTCAATTAGGTCAAGCCCCGATGACGGCCTCCGGCGGGTTTGTCAATCGGGCCGTCCAGGGCTTGCAGGATATCAATCTCAACGGTCAGGGACGGCTCTATTACGGCATTAACGCCGC
>RFVE01000274.1 GCA_009922585.1 Planctomycetia bacterium | reverse complement strand
ACCAACCCAACATTCTCTGGATCTATCAGGAAGACACCTCTCCGTGGATGGCCTGTTACGGGCACGAGATCCAGCAGGGCTGGACGCCCCGGGTCGATCAGCTGGCAGAGGAGGGCGTCCGATTTAGCCGCGCGTTCGTGCCGTTTCCGGTCTGCTCAGCCTGTCGCTCGTCGCTGATTGTCGGGGCGAACGCAATCCGTTTCGGTGCCCACGAACATCGGTCCCGACGAGGAAAGCTCGTGAAGCCGCTGCCTGAAGGGATGAGGACCATTCCAGACCTCATGCGGGAGCAGGGGTACTTTCCGTTCAATGTCGGCAAAACGGATTACAACTTTTTCGAGCAAGGGCTCTATCCAATCATCCCAAAACAACACGTCCAAAAACCCTGGCGAGCGGTCCCCAAAGGCAAGCCTTTTTTCGGTCAGATCCAGCTCAAGGGAGGGAAGACCAACACAACGAAGTGGCCGGTTGCCAAGCGGACTGACCCGGCATCTGTGACCATACCAGCCGACTATCCTCAGACCGATCTCTACCGAGAAGTGGTCGCCCAGCACTACGACACCATCCGCTCGGACGACGAGGTAATTGGCCGCATCCTGGACGATCTGGCCGCAGATGAGCTGCTTGAGAAAACAATCGTCGTCTACTTCTCAGATCACGGCGCCAACAACCTTGTCCGCCACAAGCAGATGCCGACAGAGGGGGGGCTGCACGTCCCGTTTATCATCCGCTTTCCGAAACGGTGGCGGCCCGTTGCTTCTGGTTCGGTGCGAAATGACCTCGTCAGCATGCTCGACCTCTCGGCAACGACACTGGCTTGGGCGGGCATCGCGAAGCCTGAATGGTTCGAGGGCAACGATCTGTTTGCCGACGACTTTCAACCCCGCCCGTTCGTGGCATCGGCCAAAGATCGGCTGGACCACACGATCGACCGTGTCCGTTCAATTCGCACAGAGCGATACCGCTATACCCGCAATTACTTCCTCGACCGCGTACTCCTCCAACCCCAATACCGAGATGGCCGTCCATTTACGAAAGCCCTTCGGGCAGCCTATGCCGACGGCTCACTGGCACCCGTGCTGAAGCAAATCTACTTTGGCGAGCGGCCGGCAGAAGAGTTGTATGACGTCGTTGAAGATCCCGCTCAGGTTCACAACCTTGCGGGCGACCCAGCGTATGGCGATGTCTTGACGCAGCACCGAGCATTGCTGGAAACGTGGCTCGCCAAAGGAGACCTCGGGAAGGTCGCTGAGCCAGCCGATGAACTCCGCGCAAATGGCGAGAACGCCAAGTGGGGGACCGGAGTGAATGCAGAGTACGAAAACATTCGCATCGACAGCGACGGTGACGGCTTGTCAGACACGTGGGAAACTGTCAATGGACGCGACCCACAGGACGGCCGCCTCGTCTTCGAATTCGACTGTGGCGGCTGGCAGACTGAAGGCTGGCAGTCGACGGACATCACCGACAATCTCGCGGGCTACCAAGGCTTTCTCGACTTTCATCTCGACGGCAAAAAGGGCTCTCTCCATCGCGACGGTCTGTCCACCAAAGCGACGAGTTCGGATCAAGCAATCGTTGTCCGCTTGCGATGCACCCGCGAGGCAACAGTTGGCCTCCTCGTGAATCGTCGGGCAAGCAGCGAACAATGCCGGGTCCCAGCAGGCAAGCAATGGCACCTGTGCCGTTTCCCACTCAGTGGGTTCGTGCCAGTCGGTGAAGTTTTTCGGGAACTCACGCTCACCCTGACCGGCGATGACCAGGCATTTTTCGAAATCGACTCAATCATGGTCGACAGGAATTGATCTCCTGAGGCACCAAACGGCTGAAAACAGTCTGTCGACACGCGGTTCTGCAGTCGTTTTGCTATCCTCCCAACCAGTCAATCAGTTTTCTGCCTGCGTGAAAGCGACTTCCCCATGCCCCGCGTCAAACCGTTTCGTGCCGTCCGTCCCCCTGTAGCCAAGGCGGCCTCTGTTGCCAGCGTCCCCTACGACGTCATTGACCGCGACGAGGCGGTCGTTCTGGCCGCCGGCAACTCTGAGTCATTTTTGCATGTTGTGCGGCCTGACATCGATCTGCCTCCAGAGACCGATCCCTACGCCGACGCGATCTACACGCAGGCTGCCGACGCCTTCCAGAAGTTTTTGGCCGCCGGCACGCTCGCTCAGGACGAGACCGACTGCATCTTCCTCTACCGGCAGATCATGAATGGCCGCAGTCAGATCGGTATCGTTTGCTGCTGCCATGTCGATGACTATGAACACAATCGTATTCTCAAGCACGAGTTCACCCGGCCCGCCAAGGAGGATGACCGGACCCGGCATGTGATGACGCTGGGGGCTCACACTGGCCCGGTTTTCCTGACTTACCGTGATGAGGCCGAGGTGAATCAACTGGTCGTAGCCGCCACAGCCGAGGCTCCACTCTACGACTTCACTGCGCCAGATGGCGTTCAGCACACGGTCTGGCAGATCACAGAGGCCGGGCCCTACATCACGACTCTCACCGCCGTGCCAGCCTTCTATATCGCTGACGGCCACCATCGGGCCGCCAGCGCCTGGCGGGCAGGCAAAGCCCGGCGGGAGGCAAACCCGGGGCATACTGGCGAGGAGGAATACAACTGGTTCCTGACGGTGCTGTTCCCGGCAAACCAGCTCACCATTCTGCCCTACAACCGCATCATTGCCGACTTAAACGGCAAGACGGCCGAACAGATCCTGGCCGAACTGGGGCGAGTCGGTCAGCTGGAGCCGACCACCGATCCGGTGCCACCGACGGCTGGCTCGTTCTGCATCTTTCTGGGTGATCGGTGGTACCGCCTGACGATACCGGCTGACTCGATCGACCATGCCGACCCGATCGCTTCGCTCGATGTTGCCCTTCTCGAGCAGCGCGTCATCGGGCCAATTTTCGGTATCGAAAACGTGCGGACCGACCCGCGAATTGACTTTGTTGGAGGCATTCGCGGCACTGACGAACTTGAGCGGCGAGTGCAGTCAGGCAAGTGGGCCATCGCTGTCTCGATGCACCCGACTTCAATCGAACAGCTGATGGCGGTCTCTGATGCTGGCGAAGTGATGCCGCCAAAGAGCACCTGGTTTGAGCCCAAGCTTCGTAGCGGGCTGCTGGTCCACCTGCTGGAGTAGTTTCACGCGGAAAAAGCCATCCTGGCCTTTTTCCGCTGAGGGCGATTCCGAAAACGCCAAGGGTTTTCCGAATCGCTCATCGCCGCATCCG
>RFVE01000273.1 GCA_009922585.1 Planctomycetia bacterium | reverse complement strand
GGCCGCACCCGTGGGAGTTTTGCTGCTATTTTGACGCGTGAGCGGCCATCCCTGGCCCGCTCACGCTTGGGCAGGCAGAGGCGAAGCCAAGGTTCGCCCTGCCTGCAGGCCCGCGTCCTGCGGGCCCGACGCTTCGCGGCCATCCCTGGCACCGCTCTTCAGCACGGACAGTTGTTTGGTTTTTGGGGTGCTAGAGGTCGGAGGAGGCCCCGGCCGCACTTTTTGATGGTGTGCTGCGTGAAACCGAAATCCAAGAAGCCCGAGGCGCGAGCCGAGGGAATGCGTTTCGGGGGTCAAATCACGTGATTCCCTCAGTTTGCGGTTCGGGCTTCGAAGCATGGACTGAGGTGGACCCCGAATTTCGGGCGCCCTGATAAGGTGGAGTCTCCTGGGTGGAGGCACCCTATCAGGAGCATGAGGCTGTCCGGGCGATGCGTACGAGTCGTCTGATGCTCATTCGATTTTTATGTGCCGAACACCATTGCCAACCTCGTCCCACTCCTGAATTCACCGGGGTGGCGGCCGCCTGACGGATGTCAGGGTCGGCGGCCGCGCTGGTGCTCGCGCCATCGGCTAGGCTGCATGACCATGACGCCATCACAGCCGACCATCATCGTGATCGGGGCTGGGCTGCAGGGCAGCAGCGTGGCCCTTGCGCTCGCAGCAAGGGGCATTCGCTCGGTTCTGCTGGAGCGCCAGCCCCAGCCGCTGCTGGCCACCAGCCTGCGGAACGAGGGCAAAATTCATCTCGGCTTTGTCTATGCCCTCAGTTCGGGCACCAAGACGGCCGAGACCATGCTTCGTGGTGCCACCAGCTTTGCCGGCTATCTCGACGCCTGGTGTGGCCCCCTGCCGTGGCGACGGTGGCAGTCGGCCCCCTTTCGCTATCTGGTGATGCCAGACAGCCTGCTCTCAGCGGATCAGCTTGCCGCGGCCTACTGCCGACTTGACGAGACTGCTGCCAGGATCGCTGCCGATGGCCCGCTTGAATATCTGGGCCAACCACTTACCCAGCTCTGGGGTGAGCCCACCCCGGCTTCCGCGCCGCTGCGGATGACGCGGTCGCTTCCCTGGTTTGAAACGGTGGAGCGGTCGATCGATCCCCGCCTGCTGACTACGGCAGTGCGGAAGCGGGTCGAGGCCGAGCCGCTCATCGACCTCCGGTGCGGTCTGGAGGTGCAGGCAGTAAGGGCCTGTGGGACCTGCTTTCAGCTCACCACCCGGGCGGGACCGCTCACGGCTGATGCGGTTGTCAACTGTGCCTGGGAACAGCGGCAGCGGCTCGATCGCATGGGGGCAGAAACGCTGGATGAGGGAGAACTCTCGTACCGGGTGAAACACCAGATTCTCATTCGGCCGCGACGGGCTTCATCGCTGTTGCCGGTCACGATGGTGCAAGGGCCGTTTGGTGACATCGTGCCGTGGCCTGACGGCAATATCTACATCAGTTGGTATCCGACCGGGCGGACATACTTCGGCACCACTCCGCCACCTGATCCCCTTGACAACCCGACCGTTGCCCGCCGGGTGGCCGAAGAGTCGCTTGCCGTCATGGCCGACTTGTTTCCTGATCTCCAAGGAGCGACTATCGTGTCTTCGCTGCCAGGCATCATCGTGGCTCGGGGTGACAGCGATGTCGATCGGCCCGACAGTGGCCTCCACGACCGGGCGGCGATCGGCGTGCAGTCGGCCGGCTGCTGGTGGACAATCGAGACGGGCAAACTGACAACCGCTCCCTGGTTTGCCGAACAGGTGGCACAGCAGATCACTCATGTCTTTGGGATCAGAACAGCTCACCATCATGCTGCCGTTGCACCAGGCGGGCCGCTGGCAACGGGTGATTGAGGACAATCTTGCCGCCATGCCGACGACGGCGCGGATTCTCATCAGTGACGCGACCGGCGTCGATGGCACGCTTGAACAGCTGGAGCAGGCCCATCGAGGAGACCCACGGATCAGGTTCCTTCGGCCGACCGTCCCGCCCGGCTGGCGGGAGCACTGCAATGCCTTGCTGGCCGAGGTGCAGACGCCGCTGGCCGCCTTCATACCGCAGGATGACAGCATTGCCCCGGGTTACTTCGAAGCCTTGGTAGCCGTTCACGACCAGCGGCATGACACGGCGGTCAGCTTTGGCCTCGTGAAAGCCAAGAACATCGAGTCTGGTGGCGGCGCGGCGATGCTCGAGCGACTGCCGTACCGACCAGGGGAACGACCGGCTTGGCAGGAGGCGGTCTCGGCCGCCTTTCATTGGAACCCTGGCATCGCCTTTCGTGGGGTGGTCCGCATGTCACTGGCCAAGCCGATCGCCTCCACTGATCAAGACCGGTTTGCCGATCTCGTCTGGGTCTTTGGCATGGCCCTCCATGGTCATCTGGTCGAGGTGCCAGAGGTGACATATCTGAAGCGGATGCACACCGCCGCCACCCATCCGGCCTGGGAGCGTTTCAGTGAGGATGAGCGGAGGTTCTTTCTCTTGAACGAGTTGATTCGTCAGCTTCCCAACCAGCCTCAGCTTGTCGAAGCTGTCGGGGCCGCCATCTGGTGTGAATCTGCCCGCCGGATGCCACCGCCCTGGCAGGATCAGCTACGGGACTGGTGATTGAGCGGCGTGCTGTTGGCGGCCACAGCGGCTGCTGGCAAGCGAGGCAAGCTGGGGCGAGCCTGCTTGATCTGAGAGAAAACTGGTTCGGGATCTACTGGTTCGGCCGAATGAAACGGTCGTGAGGACAGCTGGCCGTGGCTGGACTGTTGAGTGGTGTTACGAGAACTGCCGGGGGGCGAGACGTGCGGACGCAAATGTGGATCATGGCGGGCGGGCTTTTGATCGGCTGGTGTTTGTCTAGTGGTCTTCACCCCGTCCGCGCCGAGGATGGCCGTGTCACCGACGATGGCTGGAGACCGAAGGGGCACTACCGGCAGGCTGCTGGCACTGGGCAGGCAGAAGCTTTCACGGCACCCAGTAGACCAACTGTGGTGCTGAGGCAGCCTTCAGAAGCAGGGGGAGCCACCGAGCCGTTTGACTGGCGGGATGACCTCTACCGCCCCAGCCAAACGGCAAACCCGGTCACTCGCGCAAAAACTGGTGCGCCATCGGCTCAGGCTGACAGCTTTGTAACAACTGCCGCGACAGCCAGTCGCTGGTGCTGTTGTGAGCACTCGTCGATCTGCGGCCACTGCGGGCTGCGGCGTCCGATTCTGGCCGATTACCACGACACGCCGAAGCCAACGGCGGAGCAGAGG
>RFVE01000272.1 GCA_009922585.1 Planctomycetia bacterium | reverse complement strand
AGGCATGGACCCCGCCGGCAACATGCCGGGTGAGGCTGGCTACACCGCCCCGGCCAAGCAGGCAGCGGGGAGTGAGTCGATTCTCAGCCCCAAGATTCTCCACGAGGTCTTCCTCAACCCCGGCCTGTTCATGCTGTTTGGCGGCATCGTGGTTGGCTTTATCAGTGGGGTGCAGGCCCTGAAGGATCCCTCGATTGTCGAGGGGCCGAACCATCTGTTTCTGTTCATCTTCAAGGGGGCGCTCTGCCTGTTCCTGCTGGAGATGGGCATGACCGCCAGCCAGCGGCTGCAGGACCTGAAGACGGCCGGCATCGGCTTCATCATCTTCGGGCTGCTGGGGCCGGTGCTGTTTGCCACGCTCGGCATGCTGATTCTGCACGGCTACAGCCTCGTCCTCGGCCATGCCTTTGAGCTGGGCACCTATGCCCTGTTCGCGGTGCTCTGCGGGGCGGCCTCGTACATCGCCGTGCCAGCGGTGCAGCGTGACAATCGGCATTCCGATCTACATCGAGATTGCCCGGCAGATCGTCACGGCTGTTCCGGTGAATGGTTGATTGCTGGTCCTGGTGGACGAATGATTGTGGAGACAGGGGTTCAGGCGGCAGCAGCCGCATGGCACAGAGGCGGAGAACAACCGATGGTGCAACTGCAACCGGCCCGACGGGTCGTGATCGTGGTCGATGCGGTGATGCGAGAGCGGGTGCTCGAGGATGTCACGGCGCTGGGCGTGGGCGGCTACAACTACAGTTTCTGTCACGGCAAGGGCGTCCATGCCGTTACCGGCAGCCGCAACGACGACGGTGATCTGGTGCGGATCGAGATGATCACCTGCGAGACGGTCGCGGCGGCGATCTTGGATTACGTGCACGAGAAGCAGGGCCAGCAGTTCGGCCAATACGCCTTCTCAGCCTTCATCGACACCGTCGAGGTCGATCCAACCGACAAGTCCTTCGCCAAGCACGGCTGAGGTTGCGACAACACTTCTACGCAGGTTTTCGCGCAACCGTCGGGCAACGCTCGATGATCTGCCGGTCCCAGGTCACCAGTTCGATGTCGAGGTCCTCGGCAAGCGCGACAAACTGGCTGTCATAGCCGCTCAGGCCCGTCCGTCGAGCAACAGCCAGCACGCGTTCCGGGGGCAGTTCATAGAGGGCATCCCCCATCAATTCCAACGCCTCCTTGACAATCACCACGATCTGCCGGTCCGCAAGCAGTGACTTGCGTTCGTAGGTCACCAAGACATTCAGCAGTTCGTCGAAGAGGAGACGCGGGGCCACCCAATCACTGTCAGCATCGAATAATCGTTGGACGATATCGGAGTGCTCACCATGAATGAGCAGATAACAAACGACGTTGGTGTCAACGACGATCATTCGCGGTGCTCATCAATCGCCTCGGCAATTCCACGGTCATCGAGGATCAGCGGCATAGCGGCCCGTCGAGTGGCAATCCGCTGACTGAGTTCACGCCGATCGGCCTTGCGGGCGGCCACCGCACGCTCAAGGACAGCGAGCACATATTTGTTCAGACTTCGGCCTGTTTCCTCAGCTGCGCTCCGGAGTCGTGCGTGGAGTTCGGGTGGAATATCTTTGAGGGTGATACTTGCCATGGTTGCATTATGCAACCACAGTGGAACCAAGGCAAGTGGGGTCTCGAGCGAATCCCATCCAGGTCTTAAAGCGATGCAACTGAAGACGAGCTGAAGAGTTTTCACGTCGCTGCGCACCGACGCGGGTGCTGTGGAGATCGTCGTTGGGCTTTCAACCAATGAATTCCAGCAATCTCATCGAAAAAACTGTGAAGAGCATCTATGCCCCCTTGGGCCGGAAGGCCTGCACTCGCGCCGGATCGGTCTCCAGCCGGGGGGGCTCTGGGTTGCCGGTGTGGATGAGATCGACGCAGTAAGGGATTGCCGGGAAGATCGCGTCGAGGCACTCACGGATGCTCTTGGGCCGACCCGGAAGGTTCACCACCAGTGCGCCGCCGCAGATACCGGCTGTCTGTCGTGAGAGGATCGCGGTCGGCACGTACTGCAGCGACACCTGCCGCATCAGTTCTCCAAATCCAGGCAGCAGCTTGGTACAGACCCGCTCGGTCGCTTCAGGTGTCACATCCCGGGGGGCCGGCCCCGTGCCGCCGGTGGTGACGATCAGGCAACAGCCAGCGGCGGCCAGCGTCTCAATGGCGGCAGCAATCTGGTCGACGTCGTCGGGCACGATACAGCTTTCGGCCTGCCAGGCGACGGTGAGCACCTCACCCAGGTAGGCCGCAATCGCCGGCCCGCCCTCGTCGGCATATTCACCGCGGCTGGCCCGGTCAGAGACCGTGACAATGCCGATGCGAACGGGGGCTGATCCGGCTGGCGTCGCCCCACTCACCCGAGGATGCCCCGCTTTTCGAGCAGTTCGACGATCGCTTCGACACAGCGGGCCACCGGCAGTTCATCGGTGGGCAGCACCAAGTCGGCAGCGGCTGGTGGCTCGTAGGGGGCCGAGACGCCGGGGAAGTTCGCAACCTCACCGGCATCGGCCTTGGCGTACTGGCCCTTCTCGTCCCGCTGGCGGCAGACCTCAAGGGGGGCAGCCAGGTGGACAGTGAGGAACCGTTCCGGCCCGACCAGGTCGGCCGCCTTCTGCCGAGTGGCCTCGTCTGGGGCAACGAAGGCAGCCAGCACGATCAGACCGGCATCGTTGGCGAGCCTGGCCACCTCGACCGACCGCCGCAGGTTCTCGCTGCGTTCACTCGCTGAGAAGCCGAGGTCGCGGCTGATCCCCAGCCGCATCGCCTGGCCGTCGAGCACCATCACCGCCCGGCCGTCGTCGAACAGCCGTCGCTCCAGAGCCCGGGCGATCGTGGTCTTGCCCGAGCCAGTCATGCCGGTGATCAGTACCGTGGCCGGCTGCTGGCCGAAGCGGGCCTGACGTTCGGCGGCTGTCACTTCGCTGGCCGAGGCAGTCAGGCCCTCGGCGGCCGGCTCGTCATCCCAGTGGGCGGCCCCCTCTTCGCGTTCCCTGTCGAGGATCATGCCGGCGCCGACCGTGGTGTTGGTCAGCCGGTCGATGATGATGAAGGCCCCGGTGGCTCGGTTGCGGCGGTAGGGGTCGTAGGTGATCGGGGCGGCCAGGGTGATGCCGCAGCGGCCAATTTCATTCAGCGCCAGCGTCGGGGCCGGCTCGCGGTGCAGCGTGTTGATATCGACCCGGTAGCGAAGGCTGCTGACCCGGCCGGGGGTCACCTTGCTGGTCTGCTTGAAGAGATACTCCTTGCCC
>RFVE01000271.1 GCA_009922585.1 Planctomycetia bacterium | reverse complement strand
CAGGGGTCGAAGGGCCGGGCTGCGGCCGCGGCGGCAAGTTCTGTCTGCAGTGCCCGCGGCACGAACCGGCTGCGGCGGAGGGCGATAAAACGTTCAATGCCGAAGGCGACCACGATCACCGACATGATCGTGATCGGCCACATCATGAAGCCGCCGGCCAGAAAGAGCTGCCAGAGGGTCTGGATCCGATCGAGTCCGAGACTGTTCACTGGGTCGGTTCTCCTGCTGGGGCCTGCTGCACGGTGAGGGCATCGAGTCGGCGGCGGGCCGTGGGAGCCTGCTCGCAGTCGGGATACCGCTGGAGTAATTCGGTGTAGAGTTTCTCGGCCTGCTCGGGCCGCTTGAGCACTTCAAAGCAGCGGGCTGCTTCATAGGTGGCCTGGGCCTGCCAGAGCTGGTAGGCGGCTGGGGCATCGGTTTCACCGAAGCCGTAGGCCACCTTGAAGAAGGTCTTGATCGCCTCCTTGTGCTGGCCCTGCTCAAACAACACCTCGCCCTCCATGAAGCGGGCCCGAGCGGCCAGTTCCGACCGGTCGGCTTCAGCCACCAGCCGATAGTCGGCCACCGCTCGATCCAATTGGCCGAGATTCTGCCGGGCCCAGCCCGCCGCATAGCGGGCGGCATTGGCCTGTGAGCTTTTGGGGTCGAGGGCGAGCAGCCGCTCGGCGAAGGCGAGGCTCTCCTTCCATTCCTTGGCAGCCGCAGCGGTTTCGGCAGCCCGGATAAAGCTGGCGGCCTGTAGCTCAGGTGAGGAAAGCTGTACCGGGTCGGCGAGCGCTGTTTTGAAAGCTGCGAGGGCGGCTGCCTGTTGCCCATCAGCGGCCAGTGCCTGGGCCCTGAGCGCCCGGGCATCGGCTGCCAACGGGCCCGTGGGTGCCGCGTCGAGTTGGGCCGCGAAGGCTGCCGCCGCCAGCCCTGGCTTGTCCTGCATCAGCTGCGTCCAGCCGAGCTTGTGGTGGGCCTGTTCCAGCAAGTCACCGGCTGCCTTCAGCCGGGGGGCAGCCGCGATCGCCTGCTGGTAGGCCTTGGCTGCTGCTGACCAGGATGCCGCAGCGTACTCGGCCTCACCAAGCTGCAGCCAGGCATCGGCAGCGGTAGGACTTTGGGGAAATTGCTCAACCAGCCGCTTGAAGGTCAGGCTGGCAGCGGCCTGGTCGCCACTGAGCGATTCGGCGATGCCCAACTGAAAGAGCACCCGATCGGCCGTCGGCAGGTTGGGGGTGTCGCTGAGCGCCGTCCGCAGGCTTTCTGCCGCCGCTGCGTACTGCTTAAGCCCCAGCAGGCAGAGTCCCTCGAGTAACCGCGCCTCGCCACGAGCGGCCGCATCAAGGCGGGCTGCAATTGCTGAGTCGTCGGCGAGCACCTGCCGGGCATCGGCCAGTCCACCGGCATATTCGCCAAGCCGCTGACGGACATCGCCTCGAGCCAGTACCGCCGAGGCGGCCGCCGTGCTCTCGGGAAATCGATCGATCAACGTACCCCAGGCCTGCTCGGCAGCCGTCAGGTCGCCCGCCGCTTCGTGACACCAGCCGGTTGCCAGCAGGGACCAGGCAGCCAGGCTGCCGGTTGGCTTGGCCTTCACGCTGGCGGCATAAGCATCGATCGCGGCAGCCACGTCATCTGGCTGCTGGAGTTGGCCGAGCCGGTACCAGGCCAGATCGGCCTGTGGGCCTGCGGGAAACTCCTTGAGGCACTGTTTCACGGCGTTGATGGCGGCTGGCACATCACCGGCTTCACGCTGGGCCCGGGCCAGCAGCAGCCAGGCCTCCTCGCGACGGGACCAGTCGCTGTGCTCTGCGAGCAGCTTGGTCAGCAGGCGGGCTGCGGCGGCGGGTTTGTCAGTCTCAAGCAGGGCCTCGGCCTGGATGGTTTCGATGTCACGAATGGCGGCGGCAGTGGCAGTTTTGGCATAGCGATCACGGAACCGCTCAACTTGCTTCAGCGCCGCTGCTGGCTGCTTGGCATCCAGTCTGGCGAGCGCCAACATCGAAACGGCTGCGGCAGCAGCTGGTGTATCGGGGTGCTCAGTCACAAGACTTTCATATGAGACGATCGCCTCGTCCCGGCGGTCAGGCAGGGCCCAGAGGGCATCGCCCCGATCAAGCATGAGCTGTGCCAATGAATCAGCTGCCGGCCGCTGCGGCTGGTTGGCCAGACCGCGGTCAATTGCTGCCAGTGCCTCTGCCGGCCGGTCGGCCTGTAACTGCCAGGTGGCCACCAGATGCGCGGCGTCAAGAGTGGCAGCGGTGGGCCGGTCGAGCAGGGGCGTCAGGGTTGCGACCGCGGCGGCGGCCTGCCCGGCATTTGCCTGGGCTTGTGCTGCTGAAAGCATGGCCTGGTCGGCCCGCCCCCGATCAGTTTCGGCAGTCGCCAGCTGCCGGTAGCTGGCTGCGGCGGCTGGCCAGTCGGCCTCCCGCCACTGAAGATCGGCAAGTCGCCCAAGGGCGGCCAGCTGCCGAGGGCCGTTCGCTGCGGCGAGTGGCTGCAGCAAGGTAGCTGCTTCAGCTGGACGCCCAGCTGCCGAAAGCGAGTCGGCCTGCCAGATGGTGACATCGGGGTTGAGCGGATGGTCAGCGAATTGCGAGGCAAACTGTTTAAAGACCGCCACGGCTTCCGCGGACCGGCCAAGTTCTGCCAGTCCTACGCCAAGTGCATAGAGCACTTCTGGCAGTCTCTTGGACTGGGGGTACTGCTTGGCAAATCGTCGCCAGATGACGACCGCCTCGTCCCGCTTGCCGGCCTGCCAGGTGGCCTCTCCCCAAAGATGCTCGCCACTGTCGGCCTCGGGGTGATCGGGATGCTGGGCGAGAAAGCGTTGCAGACTTTCGGCTGCGGCCGCGAAGGCCTGCGGCGTGCCGGCTGCCTGGGCAGCGCGGAAGCGACCGCGGGCAAGCTCCCAGCGAGCGGCGGCCAAGGTGTCGGCGTCGGCAGTACCGTTGGTCACCTGGCCGAGCGTTTTTTCAGCAGCCGGCCAGTCGCCCAACTTGAGCTGGCAGATACCAAGGTAGTAGCGGGCCTTGGCGGCCAGCGGGTCGTCCGGATGGTCGGTGAGCAGGCTTTGCCACTCTTCGGCGGCAAGGTCCCAGGCTTCGCGGTTCTGCAGGGCGGCAGCCGACGTGTAGGCCGCCCGTGCGGCCGGTGATGACTCAGCGGCCGGGGTGGGTAGCGGCGTTGAGAGGGCGACAAGCAACGCGCCGATCAGGATCGGCCACAGCTTGCCAATCTGACCCATGCGACGGTGAAGGTCGCCCGAAAGTGCCGACATCGAGT
>RFVE01000028.1 GCA_009922585.1 Planctomycetia bacterium | reverse complement strand
ACTCGGCAGCTGCCGAGTGGTGGCACGCTGGGATACCCCTGGGACCGACTCGGCTGCCTGGTAAATTCGGGACGGAAGATGCTCTGACCGAAGCGGCAACTCATCGCACATGACAACTGCGTGTTCGATACAGTTGGCGAGTTCACGAATGTTCCCTGGCCAGCGATACCGCCGCAGAACATCAATCGCTTCAGCTGAAATCACCTCTGCCTGCGGTGGAGCCTGGGGGCGGCGGAGCCGGACGAAATGGTCGACCAACGGCACCAGATCATCAAGCCGCTCACGAAGCGGCGGTGCCTCGATTTCAAAGGTGTTGAGACGGAAGAGCAGATCCTCTCGAAACGTGCCGTCGGCAACCATTGCTTCGAGCAACCGGTGGGTCGCGCAGACCACCCGCACATCGACCATGATGGGATGGTTGTCACCAACCCGGCGAATCTCACCCGATTCAAGCACCCGCAACAGTCGTGACTGTAACGCCAAGGGAAGCTCGCCGATTTCATCCAGAAACAGCGTGCCGCCATCAGCCACTTCAAAAAGCCCGGCCCGGTGCTCATCGGCTCCGGTAAAGGCGCCCCGCCGGTGACCAAAGAGCTCACTTTCGACCAACTGCTCGGGCAGGCCTCCACAGTTGATGGTGACCAGCGGGCCCTCAGCCCGCTGGCTCTGTTCGTGAATCGACCGGGCGACCAACTCCTTACCGGTACCGGTTTCACCCCGCACTAGCACCGTCGCCTCACTGGCGGCCACTCGACTGACAAGTGCCTGCATCTGCTCGATAGCCGCCGCCTGGCCGATCATCTGCAGGCTACCCTCCGCCTGACGGACGCGGCGTTCGAGTGCCCGCACCTTCAGGGTCAGCTCCCGCTTCCGCCGAACCCGGCCGAGAACCGTCTCAATGTCGGCCAGCCGACACGGCTTGGTGAGATAGTCGAAGACACCCTGCCGAACGGCAGCAATGGCAGTCTCGAGGGATGACTTGCCGGTGATAATCACTGCTTCTGTATCAGCCGCTATTTCTCGGGCCCGACGAATCACATCCAGCCCGCCGAGGCCCGGCATATCAAGGTCGACCAGCAGGCAGTCGTATTCACTGCGTTCGACAGCTGCGACCGCCGTCCGGCCGTCAGGGCAGACCGTTACATCGTGGCCGAGCCGTGGCAGCTCCAGCCGCATCAGTTCCTGAATAGACGGTTCGTCGTCGGCAAAGAGAATCCGTAGTGGCCGTTCGGCCCGCTCGGGTCTCTGCTGCTGGTCAGGCTGCTCGGTTGGCATGCTGCTTCTCCACCTGGGTCGTTTCGGGCTTCCCATTGCCAATCGCCAGGGATGCCGGCGGCGGGCCAGCGGTACCGATTTGGGCTACCGGCAGAATGACCCGGAAGGTCGATCCCGCTCCTGGCCCGGGGCTCGTCACCTCAATCCGACCTCCGTGGTCGGCAATGATGCGGTGGACAATCGAAAGGCCGAGACCGGTACCCTGCCCTGATGCTCGACGGGTAAAGAATGGCTCGAAGAGATGCTGTAGCACTTCCTCGTCCATGCCACAGCCGTCATCGGCCAACACCAACACCGCCTCATCGCCATCACGGCTGACACTCACCCTGACATTTCCTCCTGGATCGATCGAATCAAAGGCATTGACCAGCAGGTTGAGGGCTACCTGCTTGATCTCTTGGGGATTGGCCATCACAAGTACATCGGGGCCATCTGCAATTGAAACCTGCTTGTCGGCAAACCGGCCGACATGCCGCAGCATGTCGACTACATCAGTCACCAGCACCCTGACGGCCGTCGCCTGCCGCCGCACCTCGCCGACCCGTGAGAAGTCGAGCAGCCGCTCAGTGATTCCCTTGCAACGAAAGGCCTCATTCTGAATGAGTTGGAGATAACGGGTCGTGACGGCATCAGCACCGCCATCCAGCCGATTCTCCAGTGACTCTGCACACATGGCGATTGAGGCCAATGGATTGTTGATCTCATGGGCAACGCCCGCGGCTAGAAATCCGACACTCGCAAGCTGTTCGCTACGGATCACCTCTTTGGTGCGAAGCTGAACCTGACGGTCGAGGTCGTCACGGATTTCCCGGAATCGGGCTGTCATATCATTGAGCGCGGCAGCCAGTTCAGCGATCTCATCCTTTGTGTCGATCTCAATGCGGTGGCTGAAGTCTCCGGCGGCAATCCGCCGCGAACCGTGGCCGAGATGCCGCAGTGGCTTAAAGACCCAGCGATAGGTGAGCCCTCCGAGCCCAACCAGAAGCAGTGAAGCCGCTAGAGCTGCCGCCCAGGTGGTGATGATGAGCGTTCGGTACCGAGCACGAACGCCATGGGCAAGATCGTGCATCCGAGCCTGGAGAAAGGTAGGTAGGGTTGCCGACAACTCCGCCAACGAATCGAGCGAGGGGCCGATAGCGGTCAGCTTGACGAGCCGCTCGTCAATAAGTGGGTTGCCCTCAGAGACGTTCCGAACTGGGGGGACGGAGGCAGCCTCTTGGGCGAGTTCCCAGATTACCTTCAGTTCGAAAGCGATCCGGCGAGCAGTCTCCCGTTCACGGCTACGGTCACCAAACGGCCGTTCATCGAGTTCACCAGCCGCCAACTCACGGCAATAAGCATCGAGGGCCGCCCCGGTCTGGGCGATCTGGCCGAGGAGCGATCCATTTGCAGGCAGTTGGTCAGCTGGATCAAGGAGAAGATGATTGTTTGTCGCAGCAAGCCGTTCATCGTCTGCCTCGGCCCCACTGGTCTCCACTGGCTGGAACTCGGGCTCACCCGACTCAAGCAAGGCAACTGCATCGTCGCTGGCCACTGGTGATTCCGTCCACACGCCCACGTCGACGGCGGCTACTGCCCGAGCGTGGGCCAGCCGCAGTCGGCCCACGCAGGCGGCCAGCCGGCTGGCCCGGGGCAGTTCGGTCGCCCGGCTACTCAGCGCCCGTACCAGCCGCCGGTATGAATAGACGCCCAGAAAGCTACTGGCAGACAGCAGGCTGACCATGAAACCCACAAGCAGTCCGACGACCAGCAGCTTGTCACGAATCGGTCGTCGTTTCGGCACAGCCGCACTCCCGGCAGACGATTCGGCGGCCCCGTCCCGGCGGACGCCCGGTGAAGGGACGGTAGCAGGATGGAAGGACCGGCCAAAGACCGCATTCTTGCGGCTCCGCAGGGCTTTTTCCGGACCGCCGGGTGGCCGTCAGGCCGGGCGGTGGGGGAGTGGCCTCAAACGTGCTATTTGTCCCGTCGCTGCCGCTTCCAGCTTCCGTTGGCGACGCCCAATTGATGAGCGAGGGGGTGGCTCTGCCCAGGAGCGAGCTACGGAAGCAAGCGAAGGCAGGAGGGCGAAGCCGCGGACAGCTAGACCAGGCCCCAGCGTTTGCGGAGATACCATTCGAGGCAGAGACAGCCGGCTAGTACCGTCAGGAGCGGCCAACTGTCCCAGAGCGATGCCGACCACTCTTCAGTTCTGGTGAATTCAGCCGGTTCTTCAGCCAGCGTGGTGAAAATGTCAGGGAGTTCCTCGGGCAGCCGCACGCCTCCTTCGGTGACGCCGGCGATCTGCCGCATCAAAAGGGCGTTGGCATGTGGATTGGCAAGTTCCAAGTCCTGCCGGAAGACGGTGAACCGAGCTGACACCTCATTCAGATCGGGACCTGATCGCACCACCAGCCGCCAGTCACCCGGCTCTGCACAGCCTGTGATCGTCCCGGTGAAGGATTCTCCCTGCCGCGAAAGTCTGATCGGACGGCTCTCCCCGCTCGGGGCGATCACTACGGCCGAAAGGGAAAGCCCTTCCACCAGAGTGCCGTCAGGACGGGTGATGCCGGTGTCAAACGCGAGCGGGCTGCCCACGGCAAGCCGCCGTCTGGCTAATCTGAGCCAGAGTGTCTCACCGTCAGCATCATCACGACGAGCCAGCCAGAGCACCAGCTGCCGCCAGAACCGGCGATGGGCCTCTTCCTTTCCCTGCATCACCCATCGCCAGGTCGAGTCGGCGGCAAAGGTAAGCACCCGTCCCAGCCCATACTCTCGGGCGACCAACAGCGGCTGCCCTGCAGCGGTGACGGCTAACGGCTTGGCAAGCGGCAGCAAACGTTTGATGCGGTTGGCACCATCAAGGGGAGGCAACCCCTGCCAGACCGCCAGCGAATCCGCAGCTGTCTCGGCCTGGCGCAGAATCGAGACGCCCCCGAAGCGGCGATCAGGCAGCAACTGCAGCGGCCCCCGCAGATGCAGGTCTTGCCGAATCGGTTCGCCGAAACGCTGACGGGCCAAGGCATCCTTCTCGTAGGGCAATAATCGGCCCAGTGGTGAACTACCCCAGCCCCCGGCCTCGAAGGCATGAAAACCGCCCAACAGACCAATGCCGGCCCCCGCCTCCACCCGTGCCCGCAGCCCGGTCAAGTCGGCTAGCCTGAAAGCATCAGCATCGAGGTCACCGATCAGAAACACCTTGTAGTCACGGGTGAGTTCCTGCCCCAAATCGATTGGCCAGGAATCCCGCCGGGTTGAGTCGATCCAGCGGAAGTCGAGCTGGATATCGGGGCTGGCAGCGAGCGTCCGCCGCAGAAACCGCTGCTCAACACGAGGGCTACCTTCCAGATAGAGCACCCGCAGGCCGCCATCGACCACCTCGACAAACGTCGAAAGTTCATTGTTGGTGGCGACGGTCTCACCCTCAATCGGATCGACCGCCAGCACCAGCTTCCGCTCGCCGAGACTGTCAGGGGTCCACTCCAGTCGCACCGGCTCCTCGGCAGCTCCTTCAGTCGCCCGGATCGTCCGGCGGGCAACCTCGGCAAGGCGGCCATCTGGCTGCTCGACCGACAGTCGAACCGTCGCTTCCCGATCGGTCAGGCCATCAAGTCGAACCCGACCAGCCACCTCGACCTTGTTCCCCAGGAACACTGTCTCCGAGACTGACAGGCCGACCATCGCCGCATCCCGGGCCTGAGCGGCCCCACGGGTGCGGCCAAAAATGATCGACCAGATCGGCACCGCTCCCTCACCCAGCCGACGGGCCGCTGCCTGGGGCGGCAGATCGCGAGGCGGATAGGCATGCTGCCCACCGTCACTGAGCAGCACCACCCCGGCCAGCCGCTGCCCCGCGAGCGTCCGCGTGGCATCTTCAATCGCCGAACCGATCGCAGTCTCTTGGGCTGAAGGCTGCCGCTGCCAGGCATTGAGCTGCAGGGCTGCATCGGTATCAGCCGGCAGTTCCCGTGCCTCCCGATCAAAAACCCAGGTGCGAATGGCGAGTGATTGAGCTGTCATTGCCCGCCGGGCTGCAGGTGAGGCAGCAGCAAGTGTTTCCCGCAGGTGTTCCCAGCGACTCTGCCCGTTCGGTCCATCGGCCACAGTCATGCTCTCAGATGCATCGGCCAGCAGCAGCAGGGTCGCCTGCTGCCGGGTGCGACTGCTGGCCACAATGCTCGGCCGCAGCAGGCAGAAGACCATGGCCAGAAAGGCGCCCAGCCGCAACAGCACGAGCACCAGACGACCACGCGGCGAGAGCCGACTGCGGTCCGGGGCCAGCGCCAGCAGCACCAGCCCAAGCAGGGCCGTCATCAGGCCTACTGCCAGCCACGATCCGACCGGATCAAAGCCGATCGATACATCGCTGATCAGCGTGCCAGAGGTCATGCCTGCTGCTCCGTCGGCAGACGAAATTCGGGAGGCAGTGGTGGCGGCTGCGTGGCTGGACTCGAACTCCGAGGCACTGGGGGTGGCTGGATATCGACAGGCGGCCCGGCATGTTCCAAGCTCTCAGCAAAACTAACTGCTGCTGTTGCCTCAGGGTCAGCCCCTTCCCGCGGGGCGTAAAACCGGTTGGCCAATCCCCAATCTGCTGCCAGCACAGCTGCTGCCAGCAACAGCAGCCAACCCGACAGTTCAGTTCCGACCCGCTCGAGGGCAACATCCCGCTGAAGGCTTTCGATGTCGGCGACAATACGATGCCCCGGTCCCAACACAGCTGGCAGATCAGCATCGGCGAGCCGCTGAAAATCAGTTGCTGCCCGTGGCAGCCGGACACTGAAACCCCCGGCAAAGCCGCCCACCTCACCACCGGATTGCACCGCGTAACTGCCCGGCTGCTGCGTTCCGGTAACGGCAATGGTGCCCCGCTGCTGATCGACCGCAGCCGGAAAGCTGTCGCCTAATGGCGTTCGGACGGTGACGGTTGGCAGATCGCGACGGGCAACCCGAAGCCGCGCCACTTCACCGGAGACAATGTTGATCGTGTCGGTCGGGGCGGCGGCATAGGTGAGCATCTCGTTGGCAAGCATGACAAACGGCCAGGGCTCGAAGCCCGTCGCCAACAGGTTCCAGGCTGCCGGGTCATCGGCCGCCTGGGAGACGGGTGTGGTCACCACCAGAACCCGCCCCTGACCGAGCCGCTTCTCAAGGACTGCGGGCAACCCGTTCCGATAGGTCAGCAGGGGCAACGCCGGTCCAGGCTGCTTAGCGGCTGGCTGTTCTTCCGGTTGGTTTGGCTGGAACTCCCAGTGCCGGAAGACCGGGAAGTCCTGCCACGGAACCGAGTCACCCACCCGACGAAAGGCCGCCAACACCGGATGGTCAAAGGCCGTCGGTGCCAGAAAGTTTTCACGATCGGAATTCCGCCAGACCCGCTCCAGCCTGCCACCCAGCACAGCCTCACTGGCTGCTGAATTGAAGCCTGCCGGGCTGCCCGCCGAAGGCCCCAGCCAGACGATCAACCCTCCACCCTGCCCGACCCATTGGCCCAGCAGATCCCAGGTCGCGGCAGGCAACGGTGGTGGATCCAGCAGCACAACCGCAGCAAAGTCGTCCCAGGGCTCAGTGGCAAGTTCAGCAATTGGCACCAGCTTCACCGTCACGTTCGTCCGGCCTGCCTTCACCAGCGATAACGGCGCCACCGCCTCGACAAAAAATAGACCCGTCATCTCAACCGGCTCATTCCCAACGGTGAGCACTCGGGCAGGTGGCCCCACCTCGACCGTGAAGTCAATCGCATTGTCGGCGGCCAGACCGTCACCACCCTCGACCAATATCCGGCCTTGCCTGACTCCCGGCTGGAGTCCGGCGAGTTCAAAGCTGACCTCACCGGGCGTTCCCTCCTGCCAGTCGACCGGCTTTTCTCCCCGGCGGGCATAGCCGCCATCCGGGGTACGAAGTTCAAGGGCAACCGATCGCTTGGCGGCGGGCCCAACCCTGTGGGTAACGGCCGAAACCGTCAGGGGCGTGCCGGTCGTGAGTCGCTCGGCCGAAAGGCCAAGCCGTTCAAGAGCAAAGTTCTGCGGGGCAGTTGCTGCCACGTCGATAAACAGCAGGCTGACGTCCGGATGGGCAGTGTCCCAATCGGGCGATAGCGGTTGCTCCCACGCACCCTGGGATAAATCGGTGAACACATAGAGCTCACGGCGGGCCAGTGAAGACGACTCAAGCAGCCTGGCAGCGTCAGTAATGGCTGTGGGTAGGCTGATGGCCGGCGTTACCGTATCGAGCCGGCCAAGCCGGTCACTGGCAGCTGGCAGCGACGGCGCGAAGGCGACTCCACCGCCACTGGTATCAACAACTGCAATACTGCTGCCACGGGGCAGCTTTGCAAACAAGTCGGCAGCCAGTTCGCGAACCTGGTCAAGCCGGGTCCGGTTCCCCTGCCGCAACTGCATCCGCGGCGCGGTGTCGATCACGCAGGCGACCGCCACCGGTCCCTCCCGGTCGGCCAGCCAGCCCGCACCCCGCAAGACAGGACGCGAGAGGGCCAGTACCAGCAGACAGAGGGCGGCAATTCGCACCAGCAGGAGCAGCAGGTGCTGCAACCGCAATCGCCGCCGACTCTCCCGGGCCCGCAACTGCAAGAACCGCAATGCCGGGAAGGCATGGGGCACCGGTTTCCGGCGCATCAACAGATGCAGCACCACCGGCACCGCCACGAGTGCCATGCCGCCAAGGAGTAGTCCGTTGAGAAAGGAAAGGCCCATAACCCAATTCTACCGCAGCCCCTACGCCCGTTGCTGGCGGCTGACCAGGTACTCCATCAATGCAGTGTCAAACGGCATGCTGGTATCGAGCGGCACATAGTCGATACCAGCCTGCTGGCAGGTCTCGCGATACTCAGCCCGGAACTGTTCAACGCCGCTGACATAGCCCTGACGGGCGGCGTCGGCATCGACCACCATTCGCTGGCCGCTCTCTGGCTCGGTCAGCTCGACCATGCCCTCAAAGGGAAACCGCACCTCTGCCTCATCAAGCACATGGAACAGAATGATGTCATGGCTGCGATGCCGCAACCGCAGCAGGGCATCACGAATAGCCGCCGGCTCAGCCAGCAGATCACTGAACACCATCAGCAGCGAACGGTGGCGGAGCATTGCCCCAATCTGCACCAGGCTCGCAGCAATCTCCGAGTTACCAGTCGGCTTGAGCTTTGCCAGCAGTGAGAGTAGTTCGGAAATCTGACTCCGTCGCGAACGGGCGGGCAGGCTGGCCTGCAGCTTTTCGCCAAAGACCATCAGGCCGCAGGGGTCCTGCTGGTGCACCATCAGCCAGCAGAGGGCTGCAGCCAGCGAGATTGAATAGTCGAGCTTGGTTAACTGCTGACGATAGGTGTAGCCCATCGAGGCGCTGGCATCGATCACCAGGTAGCCGGTGATGTTGGTTTCGGCCTCGTACTTCTTGATGTAGTGCTTGTCTGTTTTGGCGTAGATCAGCCAGTCGATGTCCTTAGGGTCATCGCCGGGGGCGTAGCGGCGGTGCTCACTAAACTCGACCGAAAAACCATGAAAGGGGCTGGCGTGCAGTCCCTGCAGAAAACCCTTGACGATGAACTTTGCCCGCAGGTCGAGCCGGGCGATCTGCTGGACAACATCGGGTTTGAGATACTCTTCGACCGCGCGAGGCATGGACGGCTCACTTCACGAGGGGCGGCACCGCCGGTTCGGGCACCTCCCGGAGCAGCCGTTCAACAATCGACTCGCTGGTAAGACCCTCCGCCTGAGCTTGGAAGTTGGTCGAAATTCGATGCCGCAGTACCGGCACGGCAATTCGCCGAATGTCATCAAGCGAGACACTGAACCGGCCGTCCATCGCCGCTACCGCCTTGCCGCCCTGAATCAGAAACTGACCAGCCCGAGGGCCGGCGCCCCAGTCCACCAACTCGGCGACATACTTCGGGGCCTGCGGATCCTTTGGCCGGGTGGAACGAACGAGTGCAGCAACATATTTGATGACGAACTCACTGACCTGCACGCCTCCCACCAGCTTTTGGATATTCGAGATCGCCTTGGCCGACAGCACCTTTCGAACCTCGGGCCGCTCCGCCTTCGTCGTGGCCGTCAGAATCTGTTCCTCTTCTTCCGCCGTTGGATAACCAACTTTGATGTTGAACATGAACCGGTCGAGCTGAGCCTCAGGGAGCGGGTAGGTACCCTCCTGCTCGACCGGGTTCTGAGTGGCGATCGTGAAGAAGGGGTCGGGCAGGGTGTAGGTCGTCTGGCCCACCGATACCTCCCGCTCCTGCATCGCCTGCAGCAGGGCCGCCTGGGTCTTGGGCGGTGTCCTATTGATTTCGTCAGCAAGCAGGATGTTGGTAAAGATTGGCCCCTCGACAAAGCGAAAGTTGCGGCGGCCCGTCTCGTCCTCATCAAGCACGTTGGTACCCGTGATGTCGGACGGCATGAGGTCTGGG
The DNA here is from genome assembly GCA_009922585.1 of Planctomycetia bacterium. Taxonomy (GTDB): domain Bacteria; phylum Planctomycetota; class Planctomycetia; order Pirellulales; family UBA1268; genus UBA1268. The sequence goes on along the minus strand of RFVE01000028.1, from coordinate 12,535 downwards.
GTGAACTGCACCCGCTTGAAGCCAACATCGAGAATGCGTGCCAGCGTCGAGACCATCAGCGTCTTAAGCTGCCGACCGGGCTGTGTCGGCTTTGGGCTGCCTCGCGTAGAATCCATGAACTGGGGTACGGAGCTGCCCTCATCGTCCCACAACCTGTTACCTCAACTGCCGGTGTTTCATTGCTCGCAAGACCTTTCTCAGCCGTTTGCTACCTCGCCGGGCTGATTCTTCTGGTTCCCTCCGTCGCGGCGGCAGAAGAGATCACACCAGGAAAGATCGGAACCGTAATTGAGCGGGCAGCCGACTGGTTGATTCGACAGCAGAATCCCGACGGAACCTGGCAAGCCGCCATGCGAACCGATGAAACGGTGGTTGGGGCAACCTCACTGGTGGTGCTGGCCTCCAGACCCAGGCGCTGGCCATGGTCTCGCCGCAGACCGACCTGCCGATTCTGGAGCGAAATGTGCGGTGGCTGGAAGATCATCGAATCCAAAGACCTCCCGATCCTCAAAAAATTCTTCGGCTCAGCCAAGAACAATTCGAAACGCTACTCACCGGCCTCACGGACCAAGACATCGGCACGCTAAAAACTCAATTCGGACTTTTCAAAAGGAATCTCACGAAACTACAAAATCAGAAAAACATTCGTCCTGATGTAGTTCAGGAAATTGAAAAACTCTATGCAGATGCCCAAATAAAACTTTGCATGCCATTGAGTGAATGCACCTGGTCATACGGAACACAAAAAGCGGGTGGCGACAACTCCAACGCGCAATTTGCGGTCCTCGCGCTGCATGAAGCGAGCATCGCTGGTGTGAAGGTTGATCGTTCACTCTGGCTAGAATCACATCGTCATTGGACAAGCAGCCAAAACAACGATGGTTCTTGGGGGTACACAGCTGGGGGGCGGTCTGGCACCGGGAGCATGACCTGCGCCGGCATCTCGAGCATTGCGATTACTAATCGACGACTTGTCTCACCTGACGCCTACGTCGATGACGAACAATTTCAATGCTGCGGCGGTGGCTCGTCACCCAAGCCACTCGAACAAGGTCTGCGGTGGCTGGCCCGCAACTTTTCGGTGACCGAAAACCCTTCGACTGGCAGCCAGACCTGGCTTTTCTACTACCTCTATGGGCTTGAGCGGGTTGGTCGGTTCACTGCCCGACGGTTCATCGGCACCCCCGACATCGGCACCCACGACTGGTACCTCGAGGGGGCAGAAATGTTCGTCAAAGCTCAGGACCAACTCTCGGGCAACTTTCGGAATCGCGGGGTCGAAGACCCGGTGGTGGCAACCAGCTTCGCCCTCCTCTTCCTGGCCAAGGGAAGACGACCGGTGGTGATTGCCAAAAGCCGCCATGGCCCTCGCGATGACTGGAACCAGCATGGCCACGACATCGCGCATCTTGTCGACTTTGTCGAACAGCGGTGGAAAGAAGACTATCCAGCGGGCCTCTCGTGGCACGTCGTCGAAACCGAGACTGCCACAGGAGATGACCTTGCCCAGGCACCGGTACTCTGGATCGGCGGCAAGTCAGGCCTCAATCTGGGCCCCGAGCCGGGCCGCAAACTGCGGCAGTACATCGACCGGGGTGGCTTCATCTTCGCCGAACCCGCCTGCCCCGAGGGTGAGGAGTTCGACAAGCAGTTCCGACAGCTGGTAACAGAGATCTTTCCCGAGCCTGAGTATCAGCTCAATCTGCTACCCCCAGAACATCCGGCCTGGCATGCAGAGCAACTTGTCCCGCCGAACCATCAGCGGCCGCTCCTCGGCGTCGATTATGGCTGCCGCACCTGCCTAATCTACGCCCCTCCCGGCGGCTTGGGTGACGACGATCCGGCATTGCCCAGTCTTTCCTGTCTCTGGGAACTTGCTGGCCCGTACAGCCGTGGGTTTCCCGAGAACGTCCGTGAGCAAATTGACGCGGCGATTGCCATCGGGGCCAACGTGATCGCCTATGCAACCAACCGCGAACTGAAAAACAAGGACGAATTGTTCGCCGCTGAAAAACCGCAACAGCCACAAGGCACTGAGATTGCACGAGGCCAGCTGACTATCGGCAAGCTCAAGCACGGCGGCCTCTGCGACGCTGCCCCGGCGGCGCTGGCCAACATCCTGCGGGCCGCCGCCCGCGAACTGGGCGTCCGGGTCGATGACACGCCGGCGTTGCTTGACCTGATCGACCCACAGATTTTCCGGCACCACATGCTGTTCATGCACGGCCGCCAGGCCTTCGCCTTCGACGGGCCACAGCGGGCCAACCTCCAAACCTTTTTAAAACGCGGCGGCACCCTGCTGGCTGACAGCGTCTGTGCAGCGGCCGGTTTTACCGAGGCGTTTCGGCGGGAAATTTCCCTGGCAATTCCGGATCGGCCACTCGAGCCGATTCCGGTCGATGACCCGCTCTTCTCGGCCGCCGATTCCGGCGGCTACGACCTGCGGGAGGTTACCATCCGCGAGCCTGCCGGCGGCAACGGACCACTGGCAGCCCGCAAACGCAAGGTACCGCCCAAGCTTGAGGGCATCCGGATCGACGACCGCTGGGCGGTGATCTTTTCACCCTACGATATTTCCTGCGCGCTCGAAAAGCAGAACTCAATGGAGTGCACCGGCTACGACCGCGACGACGCTGAAAAAATCGCCCTCAACGTACTGCTCTATTCGCTCAACAAATGACACCCGAACCACGTTACACACCTGACGAGCCGAGGCGGTCGGCGAAAACTCGACGATCATTCGGGTCCTAGGCCGACGCAACGAGACTTTTGCCGCCACCGAACCGGCGGTCGTTCAGTCGTCGCTGCCGCCACTCAAATAGCTTGCGTAGTAAAGCAGCGTCAGAATGCTCTGGAGGGTGGCGGCGACGTAGGTCCAGGCAGCGGCATTGAGCACGCTGTTCACGGCTGGCATGTCGGCCTCAGGCACGATGCCGAGTGCGACCAACTGGGCCTTGGCCCGATTGCTGGCATCGATCTCAAGGGGCAGATTGACGAGCTGAAAAAAGACTGTCCCGCCAAACAGAATGATGCCCAGCCAGGCCAGTGGTTGGAGGGCCATTGCCAGGCCGATCATAAAGACGATGATCCCCAGGCCACTGCCAAAGTTCGCCACGCCGACCGCCGCATTGCGAACTGTCATCAGTGATGACTTCTCAGCATCCTGCAGGGCATGGCCGGCTTCGTGGGCCGCGATGCCGACAGCTGCAAGCGACTTTGCTCCATAGACTTCCTGTGACAGCCGCAACACCTTGGCGGAAGGATCGTAATGGTCGGTCAGACTACCTTCCACTGACTCAACCTGAACATTGCCGGCCCCAGCCGAATCGAGGATGTGCCGGGCGGCGGCGGCCCCCGAGAGCGGCGCAGGCAGCCTTGAGGCAGCGGCAAAGGCCGACTTCACTCGCCACTGAGCCCACATCGCCAAGGCAATGGCAGGGGCAATCCAGACCAACAGGCGAAAGTCGAAGAACAACCCTGGCATACCGTGTCAGCTTGCGCCGCCTCCTGAAATGTTGTGGTTGATTGGGAAAGGGGAATCTCTGCAGTTATTGTAGGTGGCACAGCCGCCGCGGGAACAAGGATTCTCCGCGGACGAGCCCGCCAGTTGCCGCCTTTCGTGACCAGCCATGTTTTCTTTCTCGCAGAGAACTCGCCTTTTTGCGTTGGCCTTGCTGGTCAGCCTCCAACTGACCGGCGGCTGTGGTAGGCCGACTCAAGAGCCGGTTCCGACGGCTCCAGCTGACGCGGTTTCTCCCGCTAAGCTCTGCCCGCGGATCGCCCGGGTGTTGGACCAAGCTCGCGACGGCCGGCAGCTTTCGACCGCCGCGCAGGGGGCCTGGCAGGTGGTGCATGGCATTTTGGCCTTCGGTGAGGATTTCAGGGTCGTTCACGACAGCCAGCCAGTGGCCGCCCTGGATTACCTGCTGAACGGTGGCCGGCTGACTGGCTGGAAGTTGCGACCAGGTGACCACGGCGTGATTGCAGTTGTCGAGGAGGGCAGCACACTCGGTCAGGGTCACCCTGACCAGTGGCTGGGCTATCTCTCACAGTGCGGCACTGACGGCATACCCCTCGATCGAACGCTTGTGGTCGGCGACCAACGGGCAGAAGTGGGAGACCTGCTAAGCCAGGCGCAGGCCGACCTGCGGCCGGGGCAAGAAGCCACCTGGACCCTGATGGCACTGGCCACCTATTTGGCCCCGGACAGCAGTTGGCAGGGGGCTGACGGCGAAACCTGGACCCTTGAACGGGTGATGGCGATGGAGCTTGAAGCCGATCTTGCTGCCAGTGCCTGCGGTGGAGCCCACCGGCTCTACGGGCTGGCAACGGCAGTCAACCGCTACCGGCAGCGACATCCCAGGGCCTCCGGACCGTTGGCGAGTATCTGGGGTGAGGCCGAGTTGGTGATCGACGACTGCATCGACCGAGCCCGCCGGTTTCAGCAGGCCGATGGCAGTTTTTCGACGCAGTATTTTGAGCGGCCTGCCAGCTCGCCGGACGTCTTTGCCACGCTCGGATCGAGTGGCCATGTCTTTGAGTTTCTCGCCGTCGCCCTTCCAGATGAACGACTCACCGAACCTTGGGTGCTGCGGGGAGCTGACCGGCTGGTGACCGTGCTTGAACAAACGGCCGACATCGACGTTGAGTGCGGGGCTCTCTACCACGCCGCCCACGGCCTGCTGCTCTACCGCAACCGGCTCTGTAAGCCAGCGGCTCACGGCTCTGAATAAGCCGATTCCTGCATCCAGCGGCCGACTCGTGCTGGTTGCTTTCTGAGGGAAATACCGGCGTGGTAGGCTTGCATCGGCCGTCCTCCGACGGGGCAGGTGGCCAGCATTGCTTGCAGCTGTAGTCGGCTGCGGGGTTTCGCCTTTCCCGAAGGACCGCCGTGCACGGCATTATTTTCTTTTACATCCAGAAGTTTGCTGACGTGGCAACAGCCGGAACGACCACCTGGCTGAAACTGCGCGAGACCGTGTCGACCAGTGCATCTCGTTACCTCCCTAACGAGACCTATCCCGACGGTGAAGCAGTCGGTTTGCTGCAGTCACTGGCCGAGCGGACGGGCGAGCCACTGCCTACCCTGGTGGAGCGATTTGGTGAGTTCCTCGCACCTCATCTGGTGAAGGTGGCTGGACGGCATATTGACCCGGCGTGGCGAACACTCGACCTGATTGAGAACACCGAGTCGATCATCCACACCATGATTCGGGCTACGAACCCCGGGGCTGAACCACCGGTGCTCGAGGCGGTGCGGAATTCCCCCAACGAGTTGCACCTGGTCTACGGCTCGAGCCGCCAACTCTGCGTGCTGGCCCGGGGGATCATGAAGGGCGTGGCAAAACACTTCGGTGAGTCAATCACTATCGAAGAAACCAGCTGCATGCTCGACGGCGGACCGTTCTGCTCGTTCGTTGTTCAGGATGACTCGCACGAAACCCACTCCGCCCGCTCACCGCTTTCCGAGACGATCACGTTCGACCCCGACAGTGGCAAACAGCAGCCCGTAGAGGCGGGTGGCTGGCAATCGGCCCACCCGTTTGTTGACCGTCCAGTCGGTGAGCTGCCTCAGGCGATCGGTGGCTTTCCGATTAAGAGCCTGATCGGCCATGGCGGCATGGGGCGGGTCTATCTCGGCCGCGATGGACGGCTTGAACGGCAGGTCGCCATCAAGCTGATGCACCCCAGCCGGGCGGCAGATGCCGTCTCTCGCCAACGATTTTTGCGTGAAAGCAAGGCCACTGCAGCGATCAATCATCCCCATGTTGTCACCATCTATCAGGTGGGAGAGCACGATGGGCTGCCCTACATCGTTATGCAGCATGTCGATGGACCGAATCTGGCCGACTATCGAATCGCTGCTGGCGAGACAGTCGCGACCGCCGAAGCCGTCCGGATTGGCCGCGAACTTGCCGAGGGTTTGACGGCTGCTCATGAACACGGACTGGTGCACCGGGACATCAAGCCAGACAATATTCTGCTCGAGGGGCCGAGCAGGAGGGTGCGAATCATCGACTTTGGTCTGGCCCGTGAACTGGAGTCCGCCGAGACCAGGCTGACAATGGACGGTGCGGTCGTGGGCACGCCGGCCTACATGTCGCCAGAGCGGATCGGCGTCGAGGAGGTTGATGCAAAGAGCGACCTCTTCGGGCTCGGCGTGATTCTCTACGAGTTGCTCGCGGGGCGGCTGCCATTTGAAGGAAAGTCGATGGTATCGATTCTGGCCGCGATTGCCCGGGGAACCCCCCCGGCTCTGGCCGAGCTGGTACCAGAGGCCCCGCAGGCACTCACCGACCTCGTCATGCAGTTGCTGGCCCACGACAAAGCCGACAGACCTGCGACTGCCGCAGAGGTGGCCCGAAAACTGGCCGTGATCGAGCAGACGCTGGGCTAGCTGGCTGTCGAAAAGCTTTTGATGGCTAATCGGCTTTACGTTGCCACCGCGGCCCGCACGGCGGCGACCAGCCGCTCGGGGTCGCCGCCCCACTCGATGGCGGTCGCCTGCTGGGTCTCCAGTCGCTTCAGCTGAGCGGTGCCAGCAGCAAACTCTTCGCTGCCGATCACCAATGCCACTTGAAACCCCTTCTTGCCGGCCCACTTCAGCTGCTGCCCAAGCTTTTTCGGCTCTGGATAGAAATCGACCGCTAGTCCCGCTGCCCGCAACGCGGCGGCGATCCGCAGATAGTCACCCAGGTGGGCGGCGTCGAACTGGGCCAGAAAGATATTCGCTGGCGTCTCAGCCGTTTCCAGCCGGCCAAGTTCCTCAAGGCCAGCCAGCAAGCGGTCGATGCCCAGCGAGGCACCAACCCCGGGCAGCGACTGTTTGGTGTAGAGGCCGGCCAGATTGTCATAGCGGCCACCCGAGCAGATGCTGCCCAGGCCCGGCAGGTCATCGAGAAAGCTTTCCAGCACAATGCCGGTGTAATAGTCAAGGCCTCGGGCGATCGAGGGGTCGAGTGCCACCCGCCCGTCAGCCACGCCGGCATCAGCCAGTCCGGTCATCAACGATGACACAGCGGCCAGTCCCGCCCGTCCGGTTTCAGATGCCTCCACCAGTGGCTCGAGGCCCGCAAGGACTTCGGCTGGCGTGCCGCCAAGCTGTGACAGTGACAGCAGCCGGTCGATTGCGGCGGCTGCGACCCCATGCCCGGCCAACTCGCGGCCCACCGCGTCGGGCGTCTGCTTGCCGAGCTTGTCGAGACACCGTAGGACGACCGTCGCCTGATCGGTCAGGCCGAGGGTCTCGAGCAGACCAGCCAGCATCCGCCGGTCGTTGACCCGGATGGTGAACCGCTCCAACCCGATCGCCTGCAGCAGGTCATGCACTACCAGCACCGTCTCGAGATCGGCCACCGGGCTGGTGGTGCCGATGGTGTCGAAGTCGCACTGCATGAACTCGCGGTAGCGGCCCCGCTGGGTATTCTCACCCCGCCAGACAGTCGCCAGGTGGTACCGCTTGAAGGGTGTGCCGAGGCTGGCGATGTGCTGGGCTGCAAAACGGGCAAAAGGTACGGTCAAGTCGAACCGCATACCAACATCCCGTCCCCCGTGGTCGGTGAACCGGTAGAGCTGCTTGTCGGTTTCTTCACTGCCCTTGCCAGTGAGGATCTCGAGGTACTCAAGCGCCGGGGTGTCGATCGGGGCAAAGCCGTATGAACGGTAGACCCGCCGGGCAACCTCCAGCACCCGCTCCCGGGCGAGAGCCTGGGCGGGCAGCAGGTCACGAAAACCTTTCAGGGTGCGGGGCGTGATCACAGACGACAGAACTCCTCCAGCAGCATTGCGATGCGATAGGACCGCCAGATGAACTCAGCCCGCCAGCAGCGGCAGGAGCGGCGGCTTGGGACTGCGAATTGAGCGGCGGCGATTCTTTTTCTTGCGGCCGTCGCCGATCTCTTCCCCGCCCGGGCCAAGCACGGCCTCCATATATTCCACCACCTGTTCTGCAGTCTCGAAGTACTGGTCGTAGACCCAGTCGTCCTCGTACTCACAATTGTCGGTGGTGTATTCGCGGCAGATCGGCGGCCGGGTCTCGTAAATACCACAGCGGTTGTCGGGCTGCAGGTGCTTGCAGACGGTGTGGATACAGACGTACCACTCGCCCTCTTCGGTGAAAGCGGTGGCCTGCTCGTGCAGGAGGAACCAGCGGAGCGACTCAAACTCCTCACGGCTGCTCGGCGTTTCCAGCGGCAAGGCGAAATACCGGCAGCACTTGGCGGTACAGTGTTCGCACAGGTTGACGTCCTTCGGCAGGTCTTCACGCGACGGCTTTGTCCGGCGGCGAAGGGTTGTTTTGCTCGGCTTGCTGGCTGTGCTCGCTGCCGCCATGTCGTCGCTCCTGATGGCCTAGTTACTGGTTTTTAAAGTGCCGTGAGCCCGTTCAAAAGTTCGCCGATAGCCGCCGGCTTCCGGCAGATCTGCTGGCCCGCACTATACACGATGCCGACATGGCTAGGGTTATACTACGAGCCGGACGAATAACCGCCTGAACTGGCCACGGAGGTTGCCATGCCGAAACGCTGGACCATTGCGCCGCACGACGCCACGGCGGTGACCACGCTTGAGCGGTCAGCTGGCGTCTCGCCAATCGTCGCCCGGCTCCTCGCTGCCCGAGGGGTCACCGATGCGACCGCAGCCCGGGGATTTCTCGATGCCTCGATGACAAACCTGCGGGAACCCGAGGAACTCATCGGTGTGGCCGACGCAGCAGACCGCATTCTGGCCGCAGCGAAAGCAGGCCGGCAGATTGTGATCTACGGCGACTACGACGCCGACGGCATGTCGGCCACCGCCATCCTGCTCAACTGTCTGCAAGCGATTCATGCCCAGGCCCGCTGGTATGTGCCAGACCGATTCGACGAAGGGTATGGCCTCAATGCCGACGCTCTCCGGCGGCTCAAGGCCGATGGAGCTGACCTGGTCATCACGGTCGACTGCGGGATCGCCAGTGTGGCCGAGGCCGACGTGGCCCGCGAGATCGGCCTTGAGCTCATCATCACCGATCACCACAGCCTGGCCGAACGGCTGCCGGCAGCCAACGTGCTGATTCACCCCCGGCTGCCTGGCAACGAATACGCCTTCGGTGAGCTCTGCGGGGCTGGCGTCGCCTTCAAGTTGGCCTGGGCGATCGCCACCCGAGCCTGCGGGTCAAAGCAGGTGACACCACGACTGCGGGAAATGCTGCTGCGGTGTGTCGGCTTTGCCGCCCTTGGCACGGTGGCCGACGTCGTACCGCTGCTCGACGAAAACCGGATCTACGTGAAGTATGGCCTCGAGTGCCTGCGGACCAAGGGCGGACCTGGCATCGCCCGACTGCTTGAGCTGGCCAAACTGCACGAGAAGTCAGCCCTCGACAGCGAGGACGTCGCCTTCCGGCTGGCCCCGCGGCTCAACGCCGCCGGACGTCTCGGTCAGGCTGGCTGCGGCATCGAACTGCTCACCACGACCGACCCAGTTCGAGCGGCCTCGCTGGCCGACTATCTGCACGAACTCAACGCCAAGCGAGAGACCGAAGAGCGGAGCATTCAGCTAGCCGCCACCAAGCAGGCCAAGGAACAGTTCGATCCTGAGGCCGACCCAGCTCTGGTGCTGGCCGGCCGCGGCTGGCATGCCGGCGTAATTGGCATCGTGGCGGGCCGCCTTGCCGAACGCTGGCATCGGCCGGTGGTGATGCTGGCCCGCGACGAGCTCCAGGGCAAGCCGGCAATCGGTAGCGTCCGGAGCGTCCCCGGCTTTGATGTACACGCCGCCCTGCAGGCCTGCCGCGAGCACCTGGTGACCTGTGGTGGCCATGCCGCCGCAGCTGGGCTGCGAATTGAGGATGGCCGCATCGCCGCCTTCCGCGAGGCCTTTCTGGCGGAGGTGTCCCGGCAGATGCCAGCCGAGTTGCGACAGGCTCAGCTGACCCTTGATGGCGAAACAACCATTGCCGGCGTGACGCTCGAAAGCGTCCGTGAGCTTGAACGGCTGGCTCCGTTTGGCCAGGGCAATCGCCGGCCGCTGCTGTGTGCCTCGGGCGTGACCTGCACCGAGCCGCCGCGAACGATGGGCGGGGGCAACAAGCACCTGGCGCTGACGCTGGTGCAAAACGGCGTCCGGATTCGGGCGGTCGCGTTCGGCGGGGCGGAATGGCTCCCGCACCTTCCGCCCCCGGGCGAGCCGTTTCATGTCGCCTTCAAACCCAAGATCAACGAGTTCCGCGGCCGCCGCACAGCCGAAATGGAAGTGGTGGACTGGCGGCCTGACGGGGTCGAGGTCTCGGCCAACCTCCCCCCGCTGGCTGAGACGGTGGCGTGAGCCGGTCTTGCCTACGCCGTCCGTTACCACTATTGTTCTAACGTGACGATTGAATTGAAGCTCCGTCGGGTCGGTAATTCGCTTGGGGTCATTATTCCGAGCGATGCTTTGGCGCTACTCAACGTCAAAGAGGGTGATGAACTGTATCTCACCGAAGCCGGAGAAGGATCTGTACGGCTTTCGGCTCAACGCCCCGGCTTTGCCGAGAAATCGGTAATCGCCGACGATCTGATCAAACGCTATCGAAACGCGTTGAGCGAACTGGCCAAATGATCGAGCCAGCTTGGATTACGATCGAAGACTGCCTGGCATTTCATGACAAACTGCTGGCACGATTCGGAGGTGCTGCAGGTGTGCGTGATGAAAATTTACTGGAGTCAGCGCTTGCGAGACCGAAACATGTGGCGGCCTACAAGGATGCCTCATTGTTTTTACTGGCGGCGACCTATGCCCACTGGATCGTGAAAAATCATCCATTTGTTGATGGCAACAAGCGGACAGGCTTCCTGCTTGCAGCAATTTTTCTTGAGGCAAACGGCTGCCGCTTCGGAGCAGACGAACATGACGCCGTCGTGCAAACACTTGCATTGGCAGCGGGGGAAACAACCCAGGAGGACTTTGCAGAATGGCTGAAAAAAGCATGCGCCGTATCTGGTCCCGCCTGATCCGCACCTGCCTTTTGGCACTGGGTCTTGTTGCAGGATCGACTGCAGAGGCGGCCGATTGGCCGCAGTGGCAGGGGCCCGGGCGGGATGGCATTTGGCGGGAGACCGGTACGGTCGAGCAGATTCCGGCAGCTGGCCTGCCGGTGCGGTGGCGGATTCCAATTGAGGGCGGCTATGCCGGCCCGGCGGTGGTCGGCGGTCGGGTCTTTGTCACTGACTACGTTCAGCGGGACGGTGAACTGGCCAATGACCCCGGCAGCCGCACGCTGCTTGCCGGTAATGAGCGGGTGCTCTGCCTCGATGCCACCACTGGCCAGGTGCTTTGGAAGCATGAGTATGACTGCCCCTATTCCATCTCCTACGCCGCCGGGCCGCGGTGTACCCCAACGGTGCAAGACGGCCGCGTCTACATCGTCGGTGCCGAAGGCAACCTGATCTGCCTGGAAGCCTCAACAGGCAAGCTGCTCTGGCAAAAGGATTTCAAACGCGACTACGCCGCCCCAACCCCGATCTGGGGCTTCTGTGGCCACCCCCTCGTGGTTGACGATCTCCTGATCTGCCTCGTCGGTGGCGAGGGGAGCGTTGCGGTGGCGTTTGACCGCATCTCTGGCGAGGAACGCTGGCGGGCGCTCTCGGCCAGCGAGCAGGGCTACTGCCCGCCGACCCTGATTGAGTCAGCCGGCCGCCGACAGTTGCTGATCTGGGATGCCGACAACCTCAATAGCCTTGAGCCGACAACAGGTGAGCTGCTCTGGTCTGAGCCGCTCAAGCCGGCCTACGGCATGTCGATCATGGCCCCGCAGCTGGGCCGACTCGACGGCGGGCAGGTGCTCTTCGCCAGCGGCATTGGCCGGGTCGGAGCGCTCTATGACTTGGCCCCTGACCGACCGGCGGCAGTGGTGCGGTGGCGTGGAGAGCCGAAGTCGGCGGTATACTGTGCCAACAGCACGCCCTTTATTGAAGGCGACACCATCTATGGTTGTGATTGCCATACCGGCATGTTGACTGCAGTCGACCTCGAGACCGGCGAGCGGCTCTGGGAGACGACCGCCCCCACGTCGGCCACTGATCGGCCGGCCAAGCATGCCACCGCCTTTCTGATCCGGCAACCGGCAGCCGACGGTGGATTCCGCACCTGGCTATTCAGCGAGACTGGTGACCTGATCCTGGCGAGGCTCACCCGGCAGGGTTATGAGGAACTGGGCCGCACCCATCTGCTCGACCCGACCAACGAGTGTTTCGGCCGACCGGTAGTCTGGAGTCATCCGGCGTTTGCTGACCGCTGCTGCTTTGTCCGGAATGACAAGGAGCTGATCTGCGTGTCGCTGGCCAAGCAGTCAGACTGAACCGCCGACTCCTTGTTTCCGCGTGGATTGGCAATCCGGCGTTGTTCCCGAGGCGGCCGCCGGGTACCCTTTCGAAGCGTCGTGAGTGGAAGTCCCAACGCCCGCGACAGGCAGCAATTTCTATCGGGGCGTAGCTCAGCCTGGCTAGAGCGCTACGTTCGGGACGTAGAGGTCGCACGTTCGAATCGTGTCGCCCCGACTTGAAAACCCCTTGAATTCAAGGGG
>RFVE01000270.1 GCA_009922585.1 Planctomycetia bacterium | reverse complement strand
GGCTGGTTTGCTGACCGGCCGCTCACTGCGGCTGAACTGCCGCTCATCGCCATGCTGATCATCGGCGGTGGGCTGCTGGTGAGTGATCTGCTCGGCAAACTGGTGCAAGGCACCTTCGGCTCGGACCTGCTCGCCGGTGTCGCCATCGTGACGAGCCTGCTGCTGGGGGAGTATGTCGCCGGGGTGCTCGTCGTACTGATGCTCTCCGGTGGCGAGGCCCTTGAAAGCCGGGCAGTGAGCCGGGCGGGTGATGTGCTCAACGCGTTGGCCCGACGGATGCCGACGGTCGCCCACCGTCGGCTGGAAGGCCGGCTCACCGATGTGCCTCTGGCCGAACTGGCCGTCGGTGACACGATCGTGGTGCTGCCCCATGAGATCTGCCCAGTCGACGGCACGGTTGTCTCCGGCCGCGGCGTGATGGATGAAAGCTATCTGACAGGCGAGCCCTACCGGATGCGAAAGGCGGCCGGCTCAACTGTCTTTTCCGGGGCGATCAATGGCGAGTCGGCCCTTGAGGTCCGGGCCGACCGGGTCGGTGAAGACAGCCGCTATGCCAAGATCATGCAGGTGCTGCGGGAAAGCGAGCAGCAACGACCGCGGCTGCGGCGGCTGGCCGATACGCTGGGCGGACTCTACACACCGCTGGCCCTAGCATTGGCCGTTGCCGCCTGGTGGGCCAGTGGCGATGCAATTCGCTTTCTCGCGGTGCTCGTCGTCGCAACCCCCTGTCCCCTGCTGATCGGGATTCCAGTGGCGATCATCGGGGCGGTCTCGCTGGCCGCCAAGCGGGGCATCGTCATTCGCGACCCAGCCATTCTCGAGCGGCTCGACAGCTGCCGGACCGCCATCTTCGACAAGACCGGCACCCTCACCTACGGCCGCCCGCAACTGACCGACATCGTACCGCTGACCGACCAGCCGGCCGCTGAGGTGCTGGCACTCGCCGCCAGCCTCGAAGCCTACTCAAAGCATCCGCTGGCCGGGGCGGTGCTTGAGGCGGCAAGCGATCGGGGCCTGACCCTCTTTGACGTTGACAGTCTGGCTGAAGAGCCGGGCAAGGGTCTCGTCGGCCGGGTGTTGTCGCCCGCAGCGGCCGCAGCCCGCGAGGTCACGATCACCAGCCGGCAGAAGCTTCCCCTTGTCGATCCGGCCGGCGCCGAGCGGTTGCCCGAACAGGCCGGGGGGCTTGAGTGTGTGGTGGTAGCTGACGGGCAGGCGGTGGGCCTGCTGCGGTTTCACGATTCTCCCCGGCTCGCCGGCCGGCCGTTCGTGGCCCATCTGGCACCCGCCCACGGCCTCTCTCGGGTGATGCTGGTCTCGGGTGACCGCGAGAGTGAGGTCCGCTGGCTGGCAGAGATCGTCGGCATCGACGAGGTCCATGCCGGCATTTCACCGGAGGGCAAGCTGCAGCTGGTGGAGGCGGCGACGGCAGAGGCACCGACGCTGTTTGTCGGTGATGGCATCAACGACGCACCCGCACTTGCTGCGGCAACGGTCGGGGTGGCCATGGGGACCGCCAGCGACGTCACCAGTGAGGCGGCCGGCGCGGTCGTGATGGAGTCGGCACTTGAGCGAGTCGATGAGCTGCTGCACATCGGCAGCCGGCTGCGGTCGATCGCACTGCAAACAGCGGTGGGCGGCATGGCCGCTAGCGTCGTCGGCATGCTGGTTGCGGCTGCGGGCTTGCTGCCACCAGCCGCTGGAGCCTTGGTGCAGGAAGCGATCGACGTGGTGGCAGTGGTCAACGCCCTACGGATGTCTTGGAACGGCGGCTCGCTGTCAGACATTCCCGACGGCGATCAGGGCTGAGACGTTCGTTCGGTTCGCGTGGCCTGTTGCATCGCAGTGAGCCTGCCAAGTGCTGCCGAAGCGAGGCTGCCGCCCGACCAGGTGGCGACTCCCGCGACGGCGGCGGCCGTCATGGCGACTGGGCCGGCTGCAGCGACCGTCACGGCAAACACTGCTGCCGAGGTCGCCAGCCCCGCCGACTCGGCCGCCCGCCGGCTGTCCCGCTTGCTGTGGCCAGCCTGATGGGCGGTCCATTCGGCGGCAGCCGCGGCAGCTTCAGCAATGACCGCCGCCGGGAACACTCCTCGTAAGCCGAGTCGCAGCGATCCCCGCAGCAGGCTGCCGCCGGCCAGCCGCCCGACCGTGGCGGTGGCAGCCTGTGTCGAGACCGCGGCGGCCACTCGGGTACCGAAGCCCCGCAGCCGGTCGGCCAGAATCTCAATCTGCCGGCTTTCGGTTCGGCCCGTCGCACACCACGACACGAAATGCTCGCAGTTGGCAAAGACCGGGCAGTAGCCCTGGCTACCGACAAGGAGTTCCGCCCGGTCGGCGATCTCCTCAGGCGGAAACACCGCCGCCGGCTCGGTCTGCAGTTCGATGGCACTGCCGCCGGCAAACTCCTCTCGACTCGTCCGGACCACGCTGCCCCCGTGAAAGAGCCGCGCGAACTGAAACGGGCGGGCGTGTACGACCGTGCCGTCTCCCAGGTCGATGCCATGGTGCTGATAGACCACCTGCCGGCCGATCACGCGACATTCGGTGCGAATTCGATCACCTCTGGCCATAGCTCGTCCCTTTCGCCATGCACCGCTCTTGATGGTACGGTTGAAACACAAACTTAGTTCAGCATCAGCCCGACGGACCACTCCCTAAGCAAGTGCACCGGACCAACACGCGGCAGATATGCGATTTGAAGCTTTCAGCGATCGGCGTCATTACGCTGGCATTCCGGGCAGAATCGCGGCGCTGAAAACACTATCTCCGACTTGCTCACCGACCAATCGACCGAGCGGCTCGGGTAATTGCCGTGACGATTGCGTCGACCGGCTGGTCGATCGTGACCACTAGGGGCTGCTCAGCCGCCGTCGGCTCTTCTAAGGTTGCCAGCTGACTGTCGAGCAGGCCGGCCGGCATGTAGTGGCCGGTGCGGGCGGCCAGCCGTTCGGCGAGCTGGTTCCGCGAACCCTGAAGATAGACCAGCTGGACATCAGGGTGATCATCAATAAGCAGTTGCCGGTAGGCTCGCTTGAGGGCAGAGCAGCTGACCACGCCGCACTCGCCTGCTTCCCGGCGGGCGTCGATCCAGGCCGCTACAGCCGCCAGCCAGGGCAGGCGGTCGGCATCAGTCAGCGGCGTGCCCCCGGCCATCTTGGCAACATTTGCGGGCGGATGCAGAGCATCGCCCTCTTGGTAGGGCCAGCCCAACCGCTCGGCCAGCTGCTCGCCCACCGTCGTCTTCCCGCAGCCTGAAACTCCCATCAGCAG
>RFVE01000269.1 GCA_009922585.1 Planctomycetia bacterium | reverse complement strand
AGGGGCACGAGCAGGCGGGGTGATTCAGGTGCTGGCATCGGCAGATGGTTCTGGCGGGGCGGGCGACTCATTGGTGGGCTGCTGCCCGCCTGCTGCATCAGGTTCGATGATCTCAATCGTCTCAATCTCAATCACCTCGCCGGGCGGCTGACCTTCACCTGTGCAGCCAGCGCCGAGCAACAGGCACGCGATCATCAACAGGCAACCGACTGGCGGACGCGATGAAAAGAAGTGATCTGTCATGCTATGACTTCCCCGGGGGAGCGAGCGAATTGACCGTTTCGGCGGTCACGATCCTGCTTCGAACAGCTGGGCGGTGGCCAGCCACTGCAGTTCACCCGGATGGCCGAGGCCGTCATCGAGGCGGATGGAGGCGACTGCCCCCTTCTGCATACGGATAGCTGCCGTGCCATCGCCAATGGTAAGGGCGACCAATCGACCGACGCAGGGGGCGTGCCCCACCCAGGCCACCCGGGCGGCATCTTCTTCGATGGTCCATTCGACAATCCCCTGCCAGTTGGAGGCGGGGGCGAGAGCATCATGAATTTCCAGGCGGGGCGTGCCGAGCACCTCAGCCATGATCTCGGCGGTTTCCCGGGTTCGGACCAGCGGGCTGGTGACAATCAGATCGACCTCAAGCCCACCGGACTGCAGGTGCCGGATGAACCGCTCAAACCGCTTGCGGCCCTTTTTAGTCAGCGGCCGGGCATGGTCGTCAAGATCGGGGCCTGGATCTTCAGCCCAGGCGTGCCGAATGATGTAGAGCTGGGTTGTCAGGGTTGGCATGCACAAATTGTGGATGCCGCTTGGCATCGGGGCAAGGTCAGGCCCGTCTCCAGAGGGCGTGATCAGGAATTGCCTGCTGCTGCCGCGCCGCAGCGGTCTCGTGCCACCAGCGGCGGGCGTCGAGGGGATAGCCGGCGGTTGGCCGCACCGCCTCGGCGTGCGCCGTCCAAAATCGGTTGAAGGCCTTCATCGCCAGTTCTCGAATGTACTTGGCGGTCATGCTCGCCATCGCCACTGGCAGCTGTGACTCACCGCCGACGGAAAAACTGATGGTGGTGGGGGGGCCGTCCGTGTGAATCAGGTACCGTGAACAGGTTGAAGACTCAGCCAGCGGTTCAACCCGAGCGGCATCGAAGCAGTGCGAGACCACGCCGGCGTACCGCTTGCGGCCGCCGTGCCGGTCGCAGCAGATGCTGGCCGCAGCTGCGGGATCGTGCCGTCGCAAGTCGGCGGCAAGGCCGAGTGAGGCCTGCGAGAGAATGTCGGACTTGTTCTGGCCGGCATCGAGGGCGGCATTGAAGGCAGCCGGAAAGACCCAGCGGCAGGTGACTGCCAGGAGTTCAATGCCATGGGCTGTCAGGCTATCGCTCACTTCAGCCATCGACTGCTGGCAGTCTGAGGCTGTGGCCGCATGAGGAAGTGGCTGTTCAGCGAGTGACTGCCAGCAGCCTGCGGCAGCGTCAGCGGGCAGCCGCAACCCCGTTATAGTGAGCAGTTCACCGCCGGCTGTTGGCAGGCTGCCCGTCATAGCGACGGCTGCTAGCACGCCGCGCTCAAGAGCGGCCAGTGCCGCCGCCTCGCCGCGCTGACGGTTGAAGATTTTTTTGGAGTCGCCCCACAGGGGTCTGCCTCTGGGCTGCCGGTCAGCCAGTGCCATGGCGAGTCGGGCCAGCGGGTCATCGGCTGCCGATGCTGTGACGTCCTCGGTGGACTCAGCTGTCACTCGCCAGAGCGAGCCACCGATCACCAAGGGGCCCAGGTTGGGTCCGTAGCCCGCCTCATCGATGCCGATCACCAACGTCATGGCTTCGCCCCCGGCCTGCCGTCGCCGCCTTCGGGAAACTGCCGGCAATATTCATAGATGGCAAGTGCCGTTGAGGTGGCGGCGTTGAGGCTGTGGGGCAACCCCGCCATCGGAATCTCGGCCACCCGGTCGAGCCGGGCGAGCACCTCCGGCTCGATTCCGAGGCGTTCGTTCCCAATGACCAACACCGTCCGGCTGACAAACTTGAATGAGAAGAGATTTTCAGAATGAGTCGCCTGTTCAAGCCCGACCAGCTGCCAGCCTTCTCGTTTGAGCCGATCGAGCACTGGGGGCAGACTGCGGTGGACCTCGATCCGCACCGCGTCGGCCCCGTCGCGTGCGACTCGCTCGTCCAGCTTGCCCGACCCGCAGGCAACCACCCGCTGGATGCCAAAACAGCCACAGGTCCGTACGATATTGGAGAGATTGACCCGGCTGCGAAACTCCGGGCAGGCGAGGATAAGTTCCCGCGGGGCGGCCAACTGGGCTGGCGGCTTGTGGCGGAGGTGCTCGAAGAGTGACCCGGTGGAGGATGGCATGGCTGGCATGAGAAAGGGCATGATAGCGACCGGATGGTCAATCGCAGCATTGGCCGCGGGCCTCTGTGTGCTGGTCGGCTGTGCCGCCAACTCGACACCCGAGCCAGAGACGGCGACCTCTTCTGCTGCTCCGGCCGCAATTGCCAGCCCGCCGGCTGCTGCTGTGACGGTCTCGCTGGTGAGCCACACCGAACTCCTCGAGCGGATTGCGGCCCATCGGGGCAAGCTTGTTGTGCTTGACTGCTGGAGCACCTCCTGCCCCCCCTGCGTGAAGGAGTTTCCCGGGCTGGTCAGAATGGCCCGCGACTATGGTGACCAGGTCGCCTGCCTGTCGCTGTCTTTTGACTACGAGGGCTTCGGCACGCCCGACGAGGTGCTACCGCCAGTGCAGGAGTTTCTCAATCAGGTGGAGGCCGGGGCAATCGAAAACCTGCTTGGCCGCGAAGATTCGGACACGCTCTATGAAAAGCTGGAGCTGACCAGCGTGCCGGCGATCTATGTCTATGGACGCGATGGCAGGCTGCTGCGGCGGTTTGATGATGACTATGCCGCCCGGGAACTCGACCGGCCCTTCACCTATGCCGATGTGCGGCAACTAGTGGACGAGACGCTTGGAAGCGGGCCGGTTACGACCGGGCCAGAGCAGGAGGGATCATGATCGCTTTCGCTGAAAAGCCTCAGGACGAACAGGTCCAAGCGAACCAGCCGCCGCACCCCGATGCGCCCCGGGTCAGTGACACGGTTCGGGGTCCTTTGGTTCCCGGCCGCGAGACCGTTGAGTCGATTGTGGTGGCCCTGTTCCTGGCACTCCTGCTGCGGGCCTTTGAGGCCGAGGCCTTTGTGATTCCGACCGGGTCGATGGCACCCACGCTGATGGGCCGGCACAAGGATCTCGACTGCAGCGAATGCGGCTTCAACTTTCAGGCGGGGGCCAGCCGCGAGGAAGACGATCAGTCGCACACGTTGCGGACAGAACTGGCCAAGCTCGACCAAGAGGTTGAG
>RFVE01000268.1 GCA_009922585.1 Planctomycetia bacterium | reverse complement strand
AACCCGATTGACCGCTTTCTCGCGCAGCGGCTTGCTACCACCGAGCTACCGGTGAACGCCACCGCTGACCGTCCGACACTGATCCGGCGGCTGTCGTTCGCACTCACCGGGCTGCCGCCGACATCCGCCGAAGTCGACAGGTTTCTCGCCGACGAGCGACCGGACGCCTATGAGCAGCTGGTCGATCGGCTGCTGACCAGTTCCCAGCCGGCGACCTGCTGCCCGAGGCCACGGTTGACCAGCAGATTGCCACCGGCTTTTCCCGCTGCAACGTGACGACCAGCGAAGGCGGGTCGATCAACGACGAACTGGTCTTCCGATATGCGATCGACCGCACGGCCACGATGACGAATGCCTTCATGGGGCTTACCGGGCAGTGCGCGGTCTGCCACAGTCACAAGTTTGATCCACTCTCGCAGCGGGAGTTCTACTCGCTCTACGCCTTCTTCAATTCCGCAGCCGACCCCGGCTTCGACGGGAATGTGCTGCGGACCACTCCGACCCTCGCCGTTCCGGCAGCCAGCCAGCGACAGCAGCGGGAGACGCTCACCGCGGAAGTGGCTCAGCTTGAAGGGGCAGTCGATGCAGCGATTGAACGGGCTTTGCTGTCGGTCCAGCCGCCACCCCTGGCCGCGACCAAATGGATTGACGAAGCCTGGCCCGAGGCGACCGTCGCCCGCCACGGGCCCGATGCCCGCGTGGCCTGGGTCGACCGGCAACCGGCAGCAGAGAACGCGACTGCGGCCACTGGTGGCAGCCGCTGCCTGGAGTTCGCGGCCGAGCAGCCGACCCAGACCGTCCTCCTCGGACCAGGCCTGACAATGAAGGTGCCAGAAGAGGCCACGCTCGTGCTTGACGTCAAACTTGACCCAGCCGACGCGCCCGTTGCGGTGATGGTGCAACTGCGGTCAACCGGGTGGGATCATGGCGTCGCCTGGGGTGACTGGGCCGCGGTTCCACTGGTCGATAATCGCGAGAAAGACAAGCGCAAGGCGTTGATTCATGCCGACGAGGCCCTGACTGCGGGCAAGTGGCAGAGGCTCTCGATTCCCTTGAGCAGGCTTGGACTGAAGCCGGGCATGCCCATCACCGGCGTGGCGATCGCCCAGAGCCGAGGCCGGGCCTGCTGGGACAACGTCGGCCTCGACTGGCCGGCCAAGCCCACCCCATCAGCGGCCTGCAACGACTGGTGGCAGCAGCAGGCCGCCCTGGCCGATGAGAAACTCAAGGAGTTTCCCGCTGCGATCCGGTCGCTCTTGCAACAGGGACCGAAGGAGACGACCGACCCGGGTGCGATCGCGAAGGTTCGTCGCTTCTGGGCGACCAAGGTCTGGACTGAACAGCCGGCGAGCGTCGCCCTGGCGGCGGCTGAGCTTGAGGCCGCCACAAAAATTCTGGCCGACCTCGATGAACTTGTCCCCGAGACACTCGTCTTCAATGACCTGCCGAAGATGCGAGAAAGCTTCGTGATGGAGCGGGGAGCCTACGATCAGCCCGGAGAAAAGGTGCAGCGCGGCACCCCAGCCTTCCTTCCGCCGCTGGAGGTGGCCGAAAATCAGAATCCCACTCGTCTCGACCTGGCCCGCTGGCTGGTCTCAGGGAAGCATCCGTTGACCCCTCGGGTGGCAGCCAACCGGCTCTGGCAGCAGTTCTTTGGCGTTGGGCTGGTGAAGACCCACGAAGACTTCGGTCTACAGGGCGAGCCACCGAGCCACCCTGCCCTGCTCGACTGGTTGGCGGCGGAATATCGCGACAGCGGCTGGGATACCCGCCGGCTCGTGCGGCTGCTGGTGACCAGTGAAGCCTTCCAGCGGTCAAGCCTCGTGCAACCGGAGCAACTGGCCCGCGACCCAGACAATCGGCTGCTGGCGCGGGGGCCGCGTCTCAGGCTCGACGCTGAGCAGATTCGTGACCAGGCTCTGTTCGTCTCGGGGCTCATGGTGCCAACGATGGGTGGCCGCGGCGTGAAGCCCTACCAGCCCGACAACATCTGGGAGCCGGTCGGCTTCGCTGGCTCTAACACCCGCAACTACTACCGCGACAGTAGCGACTCACTTTACCGTCGCAGTCTCTACACATTTCTCAAGCGAACAGCCCCGCCCCCGTTCATGTCCAACTTTGACGCCCCCAATCGTGAGGCCTACTGTGCTCGGCGGGAACGCAGCAATACGCCGCTGCAGGCATTGCAGCTGATGAATGACGTGCAGCATGTCGAGGCAGCTCGGGCCCTGGCAACCCGCGGATTCACCGCCAGCGTTGTCGACGACGCCGGTCGGGCTGCATGGCTGTTCCGCGCCGTGCTGGCCCGCAAGCCGGACGCGGTGGAAACCAAACTGCTACTCGACAGCCTCGCCGCTCACCGAACCCGTTACCGGGAGGACCTCCCGGCTGCCGAACAGTTGATTGCCCATGGCGATTCCACGAGCCCAAGCCATCTTCCACCTGCCGAGTTGGCCGCCTGGACGCTGCTGGCCAACACCATTTTGAACCTCGACGAAGCTGTTACCAGAAACTGACTAAGCAACGAGCAATCTCCCGATGCAACCGTCTCTCCCTCAGCCCACCCCTCTCCGCACTGCCATGGCCCGCCGGGCCTTCCTCGGCAACACCGGAGTCAGCCTCGGCGCTGCCGCTCTGGCCGGCCTTGACCGCCAGTCGCGGGCGGCCACAACCGCAAGCCCGGACAACGCTGCCCGAATCCATCCACCACTGCCCGGGCTGCCCGGGCCGTCGCAGCTCGACCTCTGGGATTACAAGCCACAGCTGCAGGAGTATTTCGACAAGGACATCCCGCCAAGCGTCCGAGGCGAGCAACGGCTGACGACGATGACGAGCGGCCAGAAGCGTTTCCCCGTTGCGCCGTCAAAATTTACGTTTGCACAGCATGGTGACTGCGGCCGCTGGGTCAGCGAACTCCTGCCACACACTGCCGGCATTGTCGATGACCTTGCGCTGGTCAAGACGGTGCACACTAACGCCATCAACCATGATCCGGCCTGCACCTTTGTCATGACCGGCAGTGAAATCCCGGGCAAAGCCAGCCTGGGTAGCTGGCTTTCGTACGGCCTTGGCAGTGAGTGCGACGACCTGCCGTCGTTCGTCGTCTTCACCCCACTGCCCGACATTCCGCCGAGCCAGGCACTGTTCACCCGGATGTGGTCCAGCGGCTTCCTGCCGACCCGGCATGCCGGCGTGGCCCTGCGGGGCTCGGGTGATCCGGTGCTCTATCTTCGCAATCCCGCCGGCGTCTCGACGGCTGATCGGCGAAGGATGCTCGACACCCTCGGGAACCTCAATGCTCACAATCTGGCCCGCTACCAAGACCCCGAAATTGAAACCCGGATCGCTCAGTACGA
>RFVE01000267.1 GCA_009922585.1 Planctomycetia bacterium | reverse complement strand
GGGATAGGCGGCATCGCACTCAAGAAATGAGCCGGTCTGAATGAAAATGTTCCGTTCTCGGGCGACAGCCACGTAACGGTCGGTGTGTTCGTTTGGAATCGTGACGGCCAGCTTGTCGTGTAGCTCCTCCGCTGTCTCATAGATTGGCGCGGCATGGCTGAACTCAGGGAACACCACCAGCCGGACGTCACCGAAGGGCTGGTAGCCGACCACGGCCCGCTCAATCATGAGGAGTTGGTGGTCGACCGTCGCGGCGATGCCGGTACGCTCTTGTGGGGCAGGCAGGTCGGTCTGGCAGGCGGCAGCCAGATAGGGGGTGGGAGACGACATGTGGTTCAATCAGCGCGGAGCGAGGCGGCCACGGGGTGCTTTTCCCCCGTCCCGACCACGATAAACTGTCAGGACGGCCGCGAAAACCAGCCAGCTTTCGTAACCGGGCCAAACATGGGGTGGACCGATGGTGGCAGAGGATGAACCGACGGATGGGCAGCGGTCGGTGACGCGGGCGATGCCAGGAACAGTCTCCTCCACGCTGCGGCCGCTTTTGCTCATTACTTTGCTGCTGTTTGGCTTCCTCGCTGCCAGCGGCTACCTCCTTTCCGGAGCTCGCCTGCTCGGTTGGCTGATGGGAGGGCCAGCGCTCGGTCCGCGGGGGCTTTGGTTGTTTCTCGGGCATGTGATCGCCGGCTGCCTTGCCCTGCTGCCGCTCGGCTGGTTTGTCATCGGCCATTGGGCAGCCGCCCGTCAGCACCCGAACCGTGCCGCGATTCGACGCGGACGCTGGCTGGTGGCCGCGGCGGGCGGGATCCTCCTTTCAGGCCTTGCCCTCGTGCAGGTCGAGGGGCTTCCGCAACTGCCCGCAGGTGGCCTGGGACGGACGCTGACGTTGCTTCTGCATGCGTTGCTTCCGGTGTTGGCGGTTGTCGCCTATCTGGCCCACCGACGGGCTGGACCGGCGATTCGTTGGTCGCAGCTGCGGTCGTATGCAGCCGCAGCCGGCCTCGCGACCGCCGGCTGCCTGCTTGCCGGGGGGCTGCCAGCCGGGCTGACAGTGCCGTCGCCGGCTGCTTCCGCTCACTTGGTCGACTCGACGCAGCCACCCAGCCGCTTCTGGCCGGCCGCGACCCGCACCGTCAACGACCAGACGATCGCAGCGGAAAGTCTGATGAATGACGACTATTGCCTGCGGTGCCATCAAGACGCCTACCAGTCGTGGTTCCATTCCGCTCATCACTTCAGTTCGTTTAACAACCCCGCTTATCTCGCCAGCGTCCGGGAAACCCGTGCAGTCTTGGAACGACGCGATGGCTCAGCCACCGCCGTCCGCTGGTGTGGCGGCTGTCATGATCCGGTTCCCCTGCTCTCTGGACGGCTGGATGACCCGGGCTTCGACGACCGAGCCGATCCCGCCGCCCATGCCGGCATCACCTGCACCATTTGCCATGCTGTCACTGATGTCCACACGCTGGCCGGCAACGGTGGCTACACGATCGCTGCACCTGAGCACTATCCGTTCACCGATGCCGAGTCCGAACTGTTGCAGTGGCTCAACGGGCAGCTGATCCGAGCCAAGCCCGACTTTCATCGGCAATCGTTCCTCAAGCCGTTACATCGGTCGGCTGAATTCTGCGGCAGCTGTCACAAGGTTTCGATTCCACCGGAACTCAATCACTACAAGGATTTTCTTCGCGGCCAGAACCATTACGACTCATTTCTGCTTTCCGGGGTTTCTGGACATGGTGCCCGCAGCTTCTACTACCCCGCCACTGCCAGCGAGAACTGCAACGTCTGTCACATGCCGCTGACCCCGAGTGATGACCCGGCTGCTGAGTTCTTTCCCGGAGCAACAGTCGCCTCGGTGCATAACCATCTCTTCCCGGCGGCAAACACGGCCCTTCCGACCATGCTCGCAGCTGCAGCTGAGCAGCCAGAGGAATCGCAGGGGTTTGAGGCTGCAGCTGCCGCCCATGCTGCGTTCCTGCGCGGCACACAGCCCAGCGGTCTCGACCGCAAGCTGCGGATCGACATCTTCGGCCTCAAGGAGGGAGGACGAACAGATGGAGTGCTGCAGGCTCCGATCAGACCTGAGCTGCCCACGTTGACCCCGGGTGAGACCTATCTGATTGAGGTGGTGGTGCGGACGCTGGCAGTTGGCCACCACTTTACGCAGGGCACGGTCGATTCCAACGAGGTCTGGGTGGAGTTCACCGCGGCCGATAGCCGGGGGCCATTTGCCGCCAGCGGGCTGGTCGAGCAGCCTGAGGCCAACGGCCCGGTCGACCCTGATGCCGCGCGACTGGCAGCAACAGTGATTGATCGGAATGGAAAGAGAATCGACCGGCGCAACGTGCAGGACATCTTCACAGCGGCGGTCAATCATGAGATTCCACCCGGCGCTGCCGAGGTGATCCATTATCAGCTGCAACTGCCTGCAGAGCTGACCGGTGCAGTGACGCTTTCGGCACGAGTTCGCTACCGCAAGTTTGACAGCGGTTACATCGGCTTCATCGAGCAGCAACTGGCAGGAGACAGACCAGCGGCCTTGCCCTCCATGCCAATCGTCGACCTCTGTGAAGACAGCGTCATCCTGCCGCTGCACGTTGATGGTGGCCGCGGTGAACCCGTTGCCAGCCAGCGGTCACCGATTGAGCCGGCATGGCAGCGGTGGAACGACTACGGCATCGGCTGCCTGCTTGAGGGAGACTTCCAGGGCAAGCAGGGCGAGCTCAAACAAGCAGAGGCAGCTTTTCAGCAGGTCACTGCCGTGCCGGCGGGGGCGGCCCACGGCTGGATCAATCTGGTGCGCGTCTTTCTGCAAGAGGGGCGTTTGCCTGAAGCAGTCGCCGCCGTCAATGCTGCCGCAGCGGCCACCCCGCCGGCCCCGTGGTGGCAGTTGGCCTGGTTCGGTGGAGTGGTCGCAGCCGAGAACGCAGCCACTCCGCGCGATCTCGACCGGGCGATCGGTGACTTTGAGAAGATCCTTGACCCCGCGAACCAGCCCCGCTCGCGTGGCTTCGATTTTTCCCGCGATTATGTGGTTCGGAACCGGCTGGCAGACACCCTGTTCAAGCAGGCGATTACTGCCACCGGCCCTGCCCGTCAGCAGCTGCTGCTGCGAGCAGCACGGCACTATGAAACGACCAGGCAGGCCGACCCCGAGAACCTGACGGCACACTACGGCCTCGCCCAGTGTCACGCTCGACTGGCCGACAACGCGGCCTCGACCGTCGACGAGCAGGCTCGGGCGATCGCGGAGGAACCGTTTCGGCCAGACGGTCGGAGACTGCCCAGGCTGTTTGCCCTGCGGGA
The DNA here is from genome assembly GCA_009922585.1 of Planctomycetia bacterium. Taxonomy (GTDB): domain Bacteria; phylum Planctomycetota; class Planctomycetia; order Pirellulales; family UBA1268; genus UBA1268. The sequence goes on along the minus strand of RFVE01000267.1, from coordinate 50 downwards.
CCAGTTGGCGAAGGCCGCTGAAACCCGCCCGATGTCGGCTGTGGAACACG
>RFVE01000266.1 GCA_009922585.1 Planctomycetia bacterium | reverse complement strand
GTGGCAGCTTCGGTGGTTCAGGCATCGATGATCCTCCAGCAGTCGGTATGCTGGCACTCGCAGCTCGGAAGTCACCGCAGCATCGCGCGTCGAAAAAGAGCAGGCACCACACTCATCAGGTGTGGGTTCAAAGATCGACTGAAAGAAATTGTTCGGTGTTGCGATTGAAGATTTCCAGTGGATTCGGAAAAAGGACATAGAGAATGGCGTGGTCTCATCTGTTTGGCCTGGCGGTAGCTGGTGGCCTCGGTACGCTGGCCCGGGCAGGAGTGGCGGAACTGACCCTGCGGTGGTGCGACCGCGACTTTCCCTGGGGGACTTTTGCCGTGAATGTGTTTGGTAGCTTCTTGTTCGGGCTGATCACGGCCATTGGCAGAGGCCGCTTCGCCCTGTCGACAGGGCTTGAGACGGTGCTGCTGGTCGGCTTTCTGGGCGGCTTCACCACCTATTCCAGCTTCGCCTTCCAGTCGGTTGACCTGCTCGAGCAGGGTAGGCTGCTGTCGGCAACCGCCAATCTGATCGGCACGACAATTGCCGCCCTACTGGCAGTGGTCGCCGGGCTGCAATTGGGCCGCCTGGCGGGCTGAGGAAACTGCTCGGTCAAATTGCCTCATCAGGTAGAGACACGATAGAGGCCGGCGGGCTGTGGCGGTTGAATGGCAGCTGGCCGATCGTCAGTCTTCGTCGGCCAATTGTTCGACCCGCTTCCGTGGAGACTTTGATGACGCTGCTTCCGCTTCGCCTGCTGGTGATTGTTTGTTGTTCCCTGATTTGTTGGTCAGGCAATCGCGCCGCCTGCGCGGAAAATCCCGCCGAGGCCACCGTGGCGGCTGCCACTGCAACAGCAAAACAGGGAGCCGACTATGCCTGGACCACCGACCATCTGCAGATTGGTGTTCGCTGGCAGCCGTTTGTCGGTCGACCGCAGAACAATACCTTTGATGCCGCGCGGCCGGTGATTACCGCCGACAGCAGCTATGCCCAGTTCTGGGTGGCTTGGAACGCTGCCGAGCCGACCGTGGCCGCCACCAACTATGCGACGCATCAGTCGGCCTACCTCCAGACCATCGAGCAGGCAGTCGATGCCTGCCGGGCCCGCGGCCTGAAGGTCGAATTTGTTTTTTTTGGCTGCCCTGCCTGGGCGTCTGCATCGGGTGTGGGTGGCCTTGAGCGGCCCAAGGACGGCCAGTTTGCAGAGTACGTCGGCCGGATTGCCCGGCACTTCAAGGGGCGGGTGCATGCCTATCAGCTCTCGCATGAGGTCAACCTTCAGGGCTTGATGAAGGGGGGCGATGTTGATTTTCTGATCAACGAGATCTTTATTGCCGGAGCTCGTCGTATCCGTCAGGTCTACGCCGCCGAGCCAGCCTGTCCGGTGCTGCTCTCGACTTCAGGCATGAGCCCCTGTGAAAACTGCGGAGCGATGGCCGGGCTGTCAGCCAAAGGCGGCCGTGGTGTCAATGAAATGTATGACCGGCTAGTCGCCAGCACTGAACTCATGCAGCTGGTCGACGGCCTGAATCTGAACGTCTCGGATCAGAACGACGGCTATGGCTGCATGGACGGCAGCTTCGTGTCCTCAGTCTGGGGCAATTACGATCTGGTCCGCGGCAAGCTTGATGCAGCCGGCCTGCCGCACAAGGGCGTGCAGGCGGCCGAGTCATGGGTATCATGGGATGACGGTGGCAGCGCGGTCGACGTCAACGGTGATGGCCTGAAGGATGAACGCGATGCCTTTGCTCGGACGGTCACGATCATGGGCCACTGTCTGGAGCGGGGCCTCAACACGATGCAGCTGCCCTGGTCTGACAACTCCAGTGGCTGGGCAATGGGCCTGACCAAGCGAAGGGACTACAACGGTCGGCTGGCCGAAATTGCCCCGGCGATCGTCATTCCGGCCAGCGATGGCGGCCCCGGCATCGTGACGCAGAAACTGGCCCTCCATGGCAGCGATCGCACCTTCACCATCGCTGAGGCGTCGGGCAATACCTTTACGATCGACAACTACATCCACCCGGCCGATCCCAACCACCTGCACTATTATGCCTGGCGGTGGTTTGCCCGACTGGCCGCCGGTGCCGATGAGGTGATCCGCCATGCGGTGGCCGGCGAGGTGGGCAACGATATCGCCGTCACCGGCCAGGGATTCACCGGCAACGAACGCTACCGGATTGCCGGCTATAATCGAACCCGCAGCTGTTTCACCGTGTTGCTGTATGCCTCCGGGGCCAACGGTCGCACGCCGGCGACGGTTCGCATTCCCAGCACCATTCAAACCGGCATCCATGCCAACACCGGGAAGCTGTCGCATGATTTTCGTGGCGAGGGGTTTGCCGACGGTACCCGTTACCATGCTGAGATCATCACCAAATCGATGCACGCACGCACCGGAGCAGATGAGGATCGACGCGTGAACCAAACCGCTGTTGCTGTTGTGGAGGAGGGCAGTCTGGTGGCAACGGTGCCGGGGCTTAACCGCTTCACCCGCATCGAGTTTGTGCGGGAAGCTGGGCCGTGACGTCAGCCAAGCGGAAGCTGCGTCGGTCGGCCGAGGCGACCGTTTCACTGCAGGACCTGCTCGACGGCCTGCTGTCCGCCACAGAATCGCTTGAGTTGGAACAGGCGGTGCTTGGCCGTCCGCCGAAGGCGATTCGGCGGCGGCCTGCCGCAGCGCTTGGTCAGGCCATCGAAGCGGCCCTGCCGTTTCCGACCGAGCAGGTGCCGTGGTATCCGCTCGGCTGCTTCTGCCCGACAACTGAGCAGCCGGGCCGGTTCCTGGCCCATGCAGCCGGAGCCTACTTTGTACAGGATGCCGGTTCGATGCTGGCCTTGCGGCTGCTTGACGCTCAGCCGGGGGAGTGGATTGCCGATCTCTGTGCCGCTCCCGGGGCAAAGTCCTCAGCTATTCTGGAAACAGTCGGGCCAGGTGGGGGCTTCCTGCTGGCCAACGAGCCGGTTCGCGGGCGGCTACCGCCGCTGGTCTACAATCTGGCCCGGGTTGGCTTTCCGCGATATGTCGTGACGGCAACCGATCCCGACCGGTTGGATGCCGGGTGGGCTGAGCAGTTCGCTGCCGTGTTGGTCGATGCCCCCTGTACCGGCCAGAGCCTGGTGGGCCGTGGGCGACAGTCGGTGGCGGCCTTCAGTCCGCAGCAGATTGCACACTCGGCCGCCCGGCAGCGACGGATTTTGGTGGCGGCTGCCAGGCTGGTACAGCCGGGCGGCAGGTTGGTCTATTCGACCTGCACGTTCGCCGCTGCTGAGAATGAAGAGGTCGTCGCTGACTTTCTCGGCCAGCACAGCGGCTGGCGGGAGGAGCCGCTGGCTGCCCTTGAGCCCTGGCGGTCACCGCTCACTCCTG
>RFVE01000265.1 GCA_009922585.1 Planctomycetia bacterium | reverse complement strand
GAGGAGGCCGGTATTACGGCCGAGACCCGCTTCTATGTGCCGGTTGACAAGCCGTTTCAGCGAGAGTCGCTGCGGCTGCTGGGCATTGCGGCTGACCGCATCGTGCCGGCTAGACCGCAGACCCATCTCCAAGCCGATCGGTTACTGGTCTCATCGGTGCGAGATCAGCAGCTTAGTCCCGAAGACTGTGACTTCCTGCATCGGCGGCTCACCGGGCAGCTGGCAACTGAGCTGCCGGCCGATCAGCGCATCGTGATCATGCGGCGCCGGGCCGGCCGCCGGTCGATTGTGAATCAGCGAGCGCTGTTGCAGGCCCTCACCCCGCTCGGCTTCAAGCCGGTCTGGCTTGAGCGGCTGCCGCTCGCTGAACAGATCGAGCTGTTCTACCGGGCTGAGTGTGTGGTCGGCCCGCATGGGGCGGGGCTGTCGAATCTGCTGTTCTGTCGGCCCGGTGCGGTCGCGGTCGAAGTGGGTACGCCCTACCGGGTGCTCCCCTGCTTTGCCGAGATCGCCCAGCACCGTGGGCTGCACCATCACCTTGAACTGGCCACTCCAGTGAACCTCAGACAATTCGACCCAGTCGAGGGCGTTGGTGATTCCGACCTGCGGGTCGATCCTGCTGCCATTCGCGGTCGGGTCGAGCACCTGCTGGCCAGCCAAGAGATTGGCCGCCGATTGGCTGCGTGATTGGCAGACCTCCTCCTTGGGTGCTTCTCACGTCCCACGGAATCCTTCGCGCCTTCGTGGTGATCTGGCAGCCACATCCAACGGCCCGACTCAGTATTGAGAAACTGAAGCAGCTGCCCGCCGCAGCCGGCGGTCGAGGCCGGTGATCAGCCGGCGGAGCCGACGGGCATAGCTGAAGTGTTCGACCTCGAGGGCATGCCGGGGCGAGTCGAGATAGTCAATCGGCGAGAGCCGCGGCAGCCCGTCGCGGCTGTTGAGCAGCCCTGGATCGATCCCCGGGAAGGTGAGCTGGTAGCCGGTCGCGGCAATCACCAGATCGACCTCCTCGCGGCGGCCGTCGCGAAACCACGCCCAACTGCCATCGAAGGCCTCGATGTCGGGCCGTGGGCTGATCGCGCCGGCATCGATCTGGGCGTAGAACTGGTCATTGATCACTGGGTGCGCCTGCCACATCAGATGGTCGGGCTCGGGCAGGCCGTGCTTGCCTGGCAGCCCGATCGTGCGGGCGATGGCCCGGCGGCCGATGAGCCGCCGCAGCCAGAGCGGGGCCTGCATCTTCAGCAGCCGCTCCCCGCGGAGATCGGCGGGCCGACCGGCCACCATGCGAGGAATCACATGGTACTGCCGCCGGGTCGAGTGGAAGACGTGGGCGGCATGCCGCGAGGCTTCGACGGCGATGTCGCAGCCGGAGTTGCCGCCGCCGATCACCAGCACCCGCTTGCCGGCCAGGGCCACCGGCACCGTCGGCGACTTGTAGTCGGCCGCATGCAGCAGTGGCCCCGCGAACGTGCCGGGAACCTCCGGCCACCGCGGCACATGGTTGTGGCCGGAGGCCAGCACGATGCCAGCGTAGTGACGGGGAGGGCCGTCGGCGACCTTGACGGTCCAGCCCTGTCGATGTCCGGTCGCATTTTGAATGGGCGTGATCGCCTGCACGGCCGTCCCAAAGCGGATCTGCTGCCGCAGGCTGAACGCGTCAGCATAGCGGTGCAGATACTCCAGGCACTGCCGATGATCGGGATAGGCCGGCCACTCCCGGGGCATCGGGAAGTCAGTGAAGGCGGTGAGTGACTTCGAACTGATCAGCCGGGTCGAGGCAAAGACCCGTGAGGTGGCGGCACCGAAGTACCAGTTGCCGCCGAGGTTGTCTTCGCGCTCGAGGATTTCGGCGTCGATGCCGCAGGCTAGCAGGTTCTTCAGCGTCGTCAGGCCCGAGGGACCCGCGCCGATGATGCACCACCGCGGCGGGATGATTGCGGGCTCAGCGGACATGGTCAATGATAGCGCTGGCGAGGCGTTCAAGGGTCTCGTCGTCATGCAGCCAACTGAGGCTCACCCGCAGCAGGCTTTCACCCTCCGGCACGCTGGGTGGCCGGATCGCCGGCACAAAGAAGCCGGCCTCAGCCAGGGCTGCCGCTGCGGCCATCGCCCGGCCCGGCTCTCCGACAATGACCGGCACGATCTGGGCTGCCGCGTTACCGATGGCAAGCCCGGCGTCAGTCAGCCGCTGCCGAAAGACAGCCGCCCGCGCGTTCAGTTCCTGTCGTCGGTGCGGCTCGGCCGCGATCAGGTCAATCGCCTGCCGGGCTGCTGCTGCCGCCGCTGGCGGATGGGCGGTCGAAAACATCCAGGCCCGGGCCCGGTGCCGTAGGAACTCCATCAGCCGACGATGGCCGGCTACAAAGCCACCGGCACTGCCCAGCGCCTTTGAGAGGGTGCCGATCCGGATGGGCACAGCCGCTTCAACGCCTGCTGCTTCGACGAGGCCACTGCCCCGCGCACCGAACAGGCCGGTGGCATGGGCCTCATCGACCAGCAGCATGCTGCCGGTCTCGGTTGCCAGTGTGGCCAGGTCATCCAGCGGGGCGATCGTGCCATCCATCGAAAACAGGCTGTCCGTGACCAGCAACCGGCGGCGGGCCGTAGAGGCAGTCAGCAGGATGGCAGCGGCTGCAACATCGCGATGGGGATAGATCGCCACCTCTGCCCGTGACAGCCGGCAGCCGTCGATGATGCTGGCATGGTTGCGGGCGTCACTGACGATCAGGTCACCCGGCCCGGCCAGTGCCGCGATGGTGGCGGTGTTGGCGGCATAGCCGCTGGGAAAGATCAGGGCGTCGTCGCTGCCGAGCAGACCGGCCAGGCTGACAGCGAGGGCCTCGTGAATCTGCGAGTGGCCGCTGACCAGCGGGCTGGCCCCGGCCCCGGCGCCCTCGCTGCAGGCTCCCTTTGCCGCCGCCTTCACCAGCCGCGGGTCACCGGCATAGCCGAGGTAGTCGTTGGCCCCGCAATTGACGAGGCTCCGGCCATCGAGGCTGACCGTGCCGGCCTGCCGTCCGGTCCGTAGCCGCCGGGGCCGCAGCAGTTCGGCGGTGGCAAGGGCCTCGAGTTCCTCTTCGACCCAGCTGAGGCTCGGCGGTAGTGGCTGGTGGTGGGGCCGCGATGCAGGTCGGGCGGCCTCAATCTGGCAGGCCATAACGCGTCCTACTTTCGTGCGGCCAGTCGCTGGAAGACCTTGAAGTGTGCGGCGGAGACGGGGTGGACTGACAGCCGGCTGCCCCGGCGGAGCAGTTCGAGGCCGTCGAGGGCCTTGGTGCCACGGAGTTCTTCCAGCGGCAGCTCGCGGGGAAAAATCTCGACCAGCTTCACATCGACCATCGACCAGATCGGGTTTTCGGG
>RFVE01000264.1 GCA_009922585.1 Planctomycetia bacterium | reverse complement strand
AATGGCGAGCCGATCGTGCACGAAGATTTTTTACGTGAGCACACCCATGGCTGGCCGGAACTGGCCACGCGGCTCGATGCCCTCAGCTGGGACGAGATTGTTGCCAAGTCGGGGGTTACCCAGGACCAAATCGACGACATTGCCAAGCAGTACGCCCAGTCGAAGCGGGCGGTCTTTGCCTGGACGATGGGGGTGACGCACCATCTGCACGGGGCGGCGACGGTGCAGGCCATCGCCGAGCTGGCCCTGATGCGGCGGATGATCGGCCGCCCTGGGGCCGGCCTGCAGCCAATTCGCGGTCACTCAAACATCCAGGGCATGGGCACGGTCGGGGTCACGCCGAAGCTGAAGGACGCGGTCTTTGAGCGACTGCAGAACGACCTTGGCGTGGAACTGCCAACCTTCAAGGGCTTCGACACGCTTGAATGTCTGGACGCCGCCGATGCAGGCACGATGCGGTTTGCCTGTTGCCTTGGCGGCAATCTCTACGGGGCCAGCCCGGCTGCCAGCTTTGCCCAGCAGGCCCTCGCCAAGACCGACATGGTGGTCTATCTAAATACGTCGCTGAACACCGGCCACGCCTGCGGTCTCGGCGGCGAGCAGACCATCATCCTGCCGGTGCTGGCCCGGGACGAAGAGCCCGAGCCATCGACGCAGGAGAGCATGTTCAGCTTCATCCGGCTCTCTGACGGCGGCAAGCCGCGGCACCAGACTGGGCCCGAAGCCGGCCCGCGAAGTGAGGTGGAGATCGTGTCAGAACTCGGCTGCCGGGTGCTTGGCACCTCTGGTCCGGTCAACTGGCTGGAGATGGCCCACACCAGCACCATCCGCAAGGCGATCGCCCGAATCGTGCCGGGCCTCGAGGCCATCGCCGAGATCGATCGGGACAAGAAAGAGTTCTCGATTCCCGGCCGGGCCCTCGACACGCCCAAGTTTCCCACTGCCGACGGGAAGGCGACGTTGTTTGTGCACGACCTGCCCGACGCGCCGGAGGGCTTGCAGTTGATGACCATTCGCAGCGAGGGGCAGTTCAACACCGTGGTGTATGAAGAGGAAGACCTCTACCGCAACCAGACCCGCCGGGACATCGTGCTGATGCACCCCGATGACATCGCCCGGTGTGGCCTGACTGCCGGCGGCCGCTGCCGGATCACCAGTGCCACTGGTGAAATGCGGGGCCAGATCGTCTCGGCCTTTCCTGAGATTCGGCCCGGCTGCGTCGCGATGTACTACCCCGAAAGCAACGTGCTGGTGCCCAAGGCGGCCGATCCGCTCTCGCGGACGCCGGCCTACAAGCGGGTGGCGGTCACGGTTGCAGCCGATGAACCAGCTGCGGCAACGGCCCGGCTGACACCAGAACTAGTCGGGGCGGGGACGCCCCGCGACAAGATGAACCAGTGCGGCTAATCGGCCGACTGTCTACGGCGTCAGCACCACTTTGACCAGTCCCGGTTCACGGTTGTGCAACCGGGTGAACCAGTCGGGCCCTTCCGCCAGCGGCGCGACGCGGCTGATAAACCTCGCCAGATCGACCTTGCCTTCGGCAGCCAACCTGATCGCTTCAGGGTAGCAGCCGGCTGATGCGCAGGAGCCCTGCAGCCGAATCTGCCGGGTCACGACCTTTTGCAGCGGCAGATCAATTGTCGGGGCAATATTCCCCACCAGTACCACCGTGCCGCCGCGGGTGACCGCGTCGATGGCAGTGTTGACTGCTGCCGTGTTGCCGACCGCCTCAATGACCAGATCGGCCCCGTCGACATCGGCTGAACTGGTTCCCCAGGCGGCTGCTTGGGCCCCGGCGTCCGCTTCGCGTGCGTCGAAGGTCTTGGCTGCACCGTGCTGGTGGGCCTCGGCCAACCGGTTGGGGTCGATGTCGATCGCCGCAATCTGCTGCACACCGCGGGCAGCAAGCGCGGCCACGGTGACCAGGCCGATCATCCCGCAGCCGACCACGACGGCTGACCGGGGCATGCGCTGTTGGCAGCCGAGGTTGATCGCATGCAGGCCGATGGTAAGCGGCTCAAGCAGGGCGGCCACTGGAAAGTCGAGGCTGTCGGGAATCGGATAGCAGACCCGGGCCGGCACGATGGCATACTCGGCAAAGCAGCCGTGCCGCCTGTAGTCGCCGCAGGAGACGCCCAGCACCTGACGGTGGCTGCAGAGGTTTTCCCGGCCACTGCGACACTGCTCGCAGTCACCACAAAAAACAGTCGAATCAAGTGCTACTCGCTGGCCAGCAGCCAGCCCCGTCACACCGGCACCAACCGCATCGACCGTGCCAGCTGCCTCATGGCCCATCACCAGTGGTGGAATCCGCCTGCCGCTTTCCCCGGTGTAGCCGTGGACATCACTGCCGCAGATGCCGCAGGCGGCCACCCGCAGGCGGATTTCCCCCGGGCCGGGTTCAGGGATCGGGACGGAAGTGAAAGTGAGCTTGCCTGGTTCTGTGAGAAGAAGCGTATTCATGGTGCGGTAAGCGAGGACTGGTTTATCTGAGTGCCCCGTCAAGATAGCTCCTGCTCTCCAACAGAAAAACCAGGAGGCGAGCGTCGGGAGGCTTTTCCCAATAGAAATCAGGGAGTCTGCTCCGGGATTTCACCATCTGCACGGTGTCCAAGTTGATGAAGCACAATTGCTGATGTGTTGAAGGAAAAGGCCCGCACCGCCCCGTCGGCAAGGCTGCCCATCATCACTCCGGGGTGGTGGCTGCCGAAGCCACCGACAAAGAGCGGATCTTCTTGGCCTTCATCGGGCTCTCGGACGCCTTCCTGTCGCAGCTCTTCAAGGCGGGAGGTGTTTCGGAGCGTTGCGCGAGTCCCCGAGATCCAGCCAAGATGATTCGGCTCAAGAAGATGTTCACCGATTAGCAGGGTGTTTGAACTGCCATCATCAATGTCAGAAAAGGTGATCCGGCTGTTGCGAAAGAGGATCCCGTGGTTGGTGTCATCGATGGCAGCCTCGGTGTCATGATGACAGCCGGCATAGTTTGACCAGCCAACGACTGATCGCTGCCCCGGTGAAGAAGGACAGGCAAAAATGGAGAGATGGACGTCCCGAACCTTGGCATTGGCCTGGCCGTAAGCACCGGCGGCTTCGTCAAAGTGCCTGGCGAGTGCCCGCTGTTCAAGGTAGGGGAGCAGACGCACCATCCAGCCCACATGGTGGCCCTCTGCCCGGTTTTGGATTGGTCCATCAGGATCGGTGACACCCGCCGGGAAGACCTCCAGGTGAAATTCATGATTGTGTACACCAAGGCTGATTTGGGTGAGGTTGTTCGCACAGCTGCAGCGACGGGCAGCCTCCCGTGCCGATTGGACCGCAGGCAGGAGCAGGCCCACGAGAACACCAATAATTGCGATAACGACCAGCAGTTCGATCAAGGTAAA
>RFVE01000263.1 GCA_009922585.1 Planctomycetia bacterium | reverse complement strand
CGGGCATCTCTTGCTGATCGGACGGGGGTAACCTTTTCAGAGGCATCCGAAACCGGTGGAAGCCAGCTGCTCGTGAAACCTGCGTTGCTCGACAAAGGTCCGGCAGCGAGGCCAGCTGCAGGTGGTCTCGTCAGCCTTCCCGGGCCGACGATTGATCGGCTGGTCGGCATGAAGCTCCCCGAACCGTCGCAAGGGCTGGAGGCTTTTGCCGTCACAGGGAAACGGCAGTTGCCTGCAGCGGTCTGCCAAACGGTGGGTCGAGGGGCACTCACCATTTCGGCCCTGCCACTGAGCCTGCGGGCCACGGCCCCGGCCGATTCTGTCGCTGGTCGCTGGAGTGATCTAACCGCCTGGCCGGTCTTCCTGCCATATCTCCGTGGGCTCATTCGCGAAACGGTTGCCTGCTGCCGACCTCTGCGCGGTCGGCCGTCCGGCTGGTGGTCAATGCGGCTGCTCCCCGGGCTGCTACTGGTTGTGGCAGTCCTGGCATTGGTTGGCGAGACCATGCTTACGAGCGGTGGATTTGCCGATGAACGGGAAGGCCCTGGATGGAGAGGGCTCCAGTCTGTCCGCTGGCCTGCCGGACTAGGCCGGGTGGTTGCGTTAGCTGCTTTGGTTGCGGTTGCCTGGCAGGTCCTGCGGCGGCCCAACGCCGTTGAGCATCCTCAGGAGGTGGCCGCACCCGTGCCAGGCCAATCAGCCATTGACCGAGTGGAGGTGGAACTACCACCGCTCTGCTGGCCGGGGGAAGAGGTGGAGATCCCGGTGAGTTGCGTTGGTCCGCTCACTAGCCCCACGCGGCTTGTCCTCGATGGCCCCGAAGGTCGGCTGGCGGAGGCTGTGCTGCCGTCTGCCGGGGGCACTGCCAAAGCAGCTTCCGACAGAGTGACCGTCAGGCTGCTCTGGAGCGTTGCCAAGGACACTCCGCCTGGGCCCTGCCGGCTTCAGTTGCGGTGCCTTCCGGCTGCTGGTGAAAATGCGGAGATTTCCGGGTTCTCCCCGAGGCTGCTCGAGGCGATGACAACGATTGCCGATCGGCCGGCCAGCCTGCTGCTGGTCGATGCCGAGCCGCGGTTTGAGTATCGCTTTGCGCGGCAGGCCGTGGCGGGCGATCCCCGCTTCACCGTCACAACAAGGCTGCTTGCAGCCGACCAGCCGATCGCTGCGGGCGACTGGGCAAAGCATGATGTCGTCTGGCTGGGAGACTGTCTGGGGCTGCCGTCAGCAGCGGACGGGGAGTTGCCGTCGGGACTATCGGCCGCTGCCCTCGCAACGCTTGGCCAGCAGTTGGCGGCTGGTCGGCTGGCGGTTGCTTGGCTGCCGGGGGAGCGGTTTCGGCAGATCGGATTTGCGGTCGGCCGGGCGGCCAATTGGCTACCAGCGGAGCCGCTCGGACCGCTCTCACCGCCACTGCGGACGGGCACGGGGCTGGCACTGATGCCACGACCGGCCGGCATCGTCTCAGGCTGGCTGCCCGACGTCCCGGCGTCGTTGGGACAGATCTACGGACTGCTCGAGCCCGTCAGCCTGCGGGCGACCACGGTGACGCTGGCGACCGCCGCTGCTGGCGTCACAAAAGCCGCAGAGCCGGCGATCGTGCTTGGCCGGTACGGCAGGGGAACAATCCTTGGTCATCTCTGTGAGACCTGGCGGTGGCGGGCCGAGCGGCTGCCGGACGGACGGAATCTGCACGAGACATTTTGGCGGCAGACCCTCTGCCGTCTGGCGACAGCACCCCTCATGCAGCGGCTTGGTGTCGACACTGAGGCAATTGAATGGCCGCAGCGTTTTGGGCGACAGCAGCCAGTTGAAGCCGGGCGATTGGCAGAGCAGGACCAGTTCGGTTCTGGTCAATCGTGGCACCGCTTGCGTCACCTATTGCTGGCAACGCTGGTTGCGGCCTGTCTGGTTGCCTGGTGGACGTGGCCTTCTCGACCGCAGGGAGGGGAGGCCTGATGCGATCCGATCTAGCAGGACCCGCCGCCACGAGACTGGCCCACCGTCTTGATCGGACGATCTGGCGGATGGGGATCGATCGGCTGCTGCTGTTTGGTGGGATTGGCTGTTGCACGGCGGCTGGTGCGGCCACGGTGGCGGCTGGCCTCGACTACTGGTTGCGACCAGGCCGCCTTTGGCTGGGGGGCAGTGTTGTCTGGATCGTGACGATTGGCGTTGTGGTCTGGTCGGCCTGGCGTTTGACTGGTCGTCAGCACGGCCAGCGGGCGGGGGCGAGCTGGTGGCCGACGCGGTTGGCTATCGCCCGTCGCTGGGAACAGTCGCTGGGCGGTTCTCCCATCTCGGCTGCCGTGGGATTCCTCGACGCTGCGGGTCAATCAGCTGAACACGTGCCTTCAGTGGCAGCTGACTTAGCCGCACTCGCGGTAAAGCGGGCGGACGAGGCTGCTGCTGAGCTAGATTGCGAAAACTGGCCGACTGCCGGCTTGAGCATGTTCCTGCTTGGGCTCGTAGCAGGGGTGAGCCTGTTTCTTTCTGCCAGGAGCCGTCCGCCGGATTGGCAGACGGCCCTGCTCCGGCAGCTGCCACCGGCGGTGGGTGGCTGGCCGGTGACGGCAACGTCACCACCGCCCCTGACGCAAACCTCAACGCCCCTGACCCCGACCGAAATTGCGGCGGCCACCCGCCAGCTGATTGCTCGCCTGACAGTCTGCAGCCGGGTGGCAGAGAAAAACTCGTTTGACTTGTTACTGATGCGTGTTGTGGATGAGGTTCGGCAGTTGGCCGAGCGGTTGCCAGCAGCTGCCGAAGCCAGCATGATCCGCAGAGCTGCTACCCGACTGCCAACGTTGGCGTCGCGGGCAACGCTGGTCGACCGGGTGGCGGGGCTGAGGCAGCTCGCAGCGGCGGGACAGGCAGCAGAGGGACTTGCAGTGGCCAGTGCCGCCCAGCAGCAGCTCACCGACCAGTTGACCCGGCTGTTGGCACGGCAGCCTGGTCTGCTTCCAGAAGAACTCTTGCCTGTGGCCCAACGGCAACTGAGCACGCTGGCTGCGACGCAGCAGCGGCTGACCGACTCGATGGCCGCCATGGTGGCACTGCTGCTTGATGCTGGCCTGGATGCGGCGTTGCCGAAACAGCTTGCCGTCCTGCCTGAACAGATTGGGACAAACCGGCTCGCGCTGGCGACTGGGGGGGCCGCACATGCGGGCCGTGAACTGGCTGGGACGGTCGTGTCGCTTGGCCTCGACATTCCCCAAACGGTCAGCCTTGCCGGTGGGGTGATGCCCGATTCACTCATCCAGCCGGTGGTGGAGTTGACAGCCGTTTCACGCGAACTTGATCGGGAACTGCTGGATCAGACGGAAGCCCAGGGAGGTGCTGCAGGGCAAGGGACCGGTCCGCTGCCGCCGGTGGCAGCGGGTGGCAGAGGG
>RFVE01000262.1 GCA_009922585.1 Planctomycetia bacterium | reverse complement strand
GGTGGGTCGGAACCCTTGGCGTTCCGCCCCACCGCCAAGCTCGCAGGGGCCAGGGATGGCCCTGCGAGCGTAAAACTAGTTCAGGCTGAACGCCGGCGGAAAGGTTCGCTGGGACTTGACCTGCTGCTGCCCGCCGAGGGTCTCGAGCAGAATCTGCGTTCGCTGCAGCACATCGCACTCAGCCAGCAGCCGCAACTTGGTGTCGAGGTCGAGTTCGATGGTGTAGGCAACGATGTCGGTCAGCATGCCGAGGCTGATCTGGCTTCCCAGCAACTGGTCAAGCTGGTCGTACGAAGACGGGATCTTCGGCATTGCCTGCTTGAAAGCCTTCAGCAGCCGTTGCTGCAGGGCTGCCAACACTGGCTCTGACGCATCTGGTGGCAGTGCGTCATCCATGATGATCGACTCCACCTCCCGAAAGGGTTTGTCGGGCGGCAGTTCGTGGACGAGTTGCACCCGACGCACACCGAGCAGCAGCACGTTATAGGTTCCTTCCGGCGTCCGCTGGTGGGTGGCGATCCGGCAGAGACAGGCCGTCGAACGAAGCGCCGGCCGTCCTTCGTAATCGGCTTCCCAACCAGGCGCAAGGACTCCCAAAGTGATGAGCCGGTCGTCCTCAATTGCCTCTTCAAACAACGCCCGGTACCGCGGCTCGAAGATGTGCATCGCCTGCATCACGTGGGGAAACATCACAAGGTTCGGCAGCGGGAACACCCGGGCGAGCCCCGAGAAGTCCTCCGGCGTAAAGGCCAACGGTTCATCACTCATCGCGGTCTTCCCTGCCGTCAGGTGGTGGCGGGTCGAGGTGAATCTCGGGGAGCAGTTCCGGATCAAGTTCGATCGTCGGATAGTCGTCCGTACTGGCCGCCACCTCCTTCAGGCAGGCATCAAATGACTCCAGGAAACGGTCTACGCGCAGGCCGAGATGATAGGGTGCATAGGCTTCCAAGTAGCCATGCACGCTGCCGTGGAGCTTGCGGGCACCCCGGATGTTGCCGTTGCCGAAGTGATAGAGGGCGACGGCCGCCTGAATCAGCCCTTGGTAGAACTTTCTCGAGGGTCCGCGATAATCGGTCCAGAGTTCTTCCCAAACCTCGTGGCTCTCGTAATAGTCGCATTCGTTGAACTTTTCGATGCCCGACAGGTACAGCGGTTCGTAGGTCTCGGGATCTGTCAGCTCATCTGTCATCGCTCTGGCACTCCCTGACGGCTATCGCCATTTCATCACCACTGTCATGGTAGCACCGATGACACCACCGCGGAGGTAGCTGGCAGCTGTTACGCCATGAACAGTGGCAAAAGCCGACACCCTCGGGCAAACGACGGGGGGCTGGCCGCGACGAGTTGCCGGGGCGCTCGCAGCCGAGACACTCACGGCACGGCGGCAGCGGGCAGCGACCATTGCCGAGCGGCTGGCCGAACGTTGTCCCGGCGCCGACTGCTCGCTGAGGTTTTTCGATCCCTTTCAGCTGCGGATCACCACGATCCTTTCGGCCCAGTGCACCGAGAAGCGGGTCAACCTGGTCACTCCCGGCCTGTTTGAGAAATGGCAGCCGCCAGCCAAGCTGGCGGCTGCCAGCTTGGAACAGATCGAAAAAATTTTTCAGTCCACCGGTTTTTTCCGAGCAAAGGCGAAGGACATTAAAGGCTGCTGACAGGGGCTGGTAGACCGGTGTGCTGGCGAGGTTCCCCGAACACTGGACGAGTTGGTAAGTCTGCCGGGAGTGGGCCGGAAGACAGCCAATGTCGTCCTCGGGAGTGGTTTTGGGCAGGCGGAGGGCGTGCACTCATGTCGGCCAGCTCTCGCGGCGGCTGGGGCTGTCCCGAGCAACCGACGCGGTCTGGGCGGAACACGAGCTCGTCAAAGCGGTGCTGAAGGATCACTGGATTGCTCCAAGCAACCGGCTGACCGAGCACGGTCGCGGCCCCTGTCCGGGCCGCAGGCTACGCTGCGAGGGCTGTGGGCTGGCCGACCTTTGCCCCCGGTTGGGCTACCCAAGCCACAACAGTCGTAGGGCCTGCCCGGCCGCAGCTGGACGTTCGCCGTCCATTGGCAAAAAAAAATGAGCGACATCTTCTTACCAAATCCTTACACTGCTCACTGTGCCGCGGGGTTGCTCATGAAAAATCCCCGTGGTTCTGAGCGACGAGCACCCGCAGCCCGCAAGGAACCTGGCGATGATTCTCTCCGGCAACGAGATCAGGCAGCAACTCGGCGGCAACATCCAGATCGACCCGTTCGACGAGTCGCGGCTGAACCCCAACAGCTACAACTTGTCTTTGCACGACGAACTGCTGGTGTACGAAGAAGTCGTGCTCGACATGCGGAAAAGCAACCGGGTGGCTCGAGTCCAGATCCCGGAAGAGGGGCTCGTGCTCACCCCCAATCAGCTTTACCTCGGACGGACGGCCGAACGAACCGAAACCCACAATCTTGTCCCGATGATTGAGGGCCGCAGCTCGATCGGACGGCTCGGACTCTTTGTGCATGTCACCGCCGGTTTTGGTGACGTCGGTTTTTCTGGCTTCTGGACGCTCGAAATGTTTGCTGTTCAGCCGGTCAAGATCTATCCCGGTGTGCCTATCTGCCAGATCTTCTTCCACCAGATCACCGGTGCCATCACCGAATACGCCAGCGACAAATACCAGCACAACCGTGACATCCAGCCGAGTATGATGTTTCGCGAGTTCGCCAATGGCGAGGCGAGCGACGGCCAGTTGGAACTGGCCTTTGCCGGCGGCAAGTCCGTTCGAGACAATTCTTGAAGGGTCGGCAAAGGTGTCGCCCTGGCGGCATGGTCGCCCCATGTTCTCCCGCTGCGTGAGTATGCCGCGATGATTGAACGCTATCTGAGTTGGTCCGCAATTGGTTCGGCCGGGCTATTCGCTCTCTTGGGACTTGTCGCCGTGGTGACATCCAACTCTGCGGCAATGCTTGCTGCGATCATCGTGCTCATCATTTCGATTTTGCTGGCCGTCAGCATTCTCATTTACGCCGCCCTGCCGAAGGACAAGCCGGACTGATTTCGAACCGGCTCCCTACGCCTGAAACGGCGGCCGCGTACGACTTGGAGCCGGCCCGCTTGGAGAAGCGGCGTCTGCGCCGCACAATCGGGGGAGCGAGAGTGGGCCTACCCTGCCCACGATCGTTCGGTTCGTCTCGTGTTTTTGCTGAAAGGTTTCCCCCGTCGTGCTTCGCACCCACACCTGCGGTGAACTCCGCTCCGATCATCTCGACCAGACCGTAACTCTTTGTGGATGGGTAGACCGTATCCGTGACCACAAGGGCGTGATCTTCATCGACCTGCGGGACCGCTGGGGCCGCACCCAGGTGGTGGTCGGCCCCGATGCCCCGGCGGCAGTGATGGCTCGAGCCCGAGCATCGCGATC
>RFVE01000261.1 GCA_009922585.1 Planctomycetia bacterium | reverse complement strand
AGTTGGTATTCGGTCGAGATGAGTATCACCGGGGGATGCGGATTGATCAGTACCGCTTGCCGATCGAACTGACCGCCGGTCGGAATACCTTTCTGATCAAACTCTGCCAGGATGGCCAGACGAAGGACTGGACGAAGCAATGGCAGTTTCAGTTGCGGATCTGTGATGCCACGGGCACAGCAGTCCTCGCCACTGACCGACGGGCCACGCCGAGTGAGGCAGAGGCTGAAGCGACACATGGAAAGGAGCCACTGGAATGAAACGCTCAACGTTTTTAGTGCTTGGCCGGCAGACGCAGTGGCCTTTATTGGCTGTCCTGCTCCTCATCGGCCGGGGCGGTGACGTGGTAACGGCCGCTACGCCGGTAGGCTGGCCGGCATTTCAGGGACCGTTGGGCAGTGGCAGGGCAGCCCTCGCTTTTCATGACCTCGGTGAACAAAGCATTGCCTGGCAGGTCAGTCTGCCGGGACGGGGCCTGTCAACACCGGTCGTAATCGGTGACCAGGTCATCGTTACCTGTAGCGGTGGTCCGCAACAGGATCGGCTGTCGATCGTCTGCCTCGATGCGGCCACTGGCAACCAGCAGTGGGAACGGCAGCTCTGGGCCACTGGCCGCACCATGTGCCACAACAAGACGAGCGTGGCCGCGCCAACGCCCTGCAGCGACGGTGAACGAATCTATGCGTTGTTCTCGTCGAATGATCTGGTCTGTCTTGACCGTAGTGGTGATCTCGTCTGGCTGCGGGGCATTACTGCCGACTATCCGAATGTCAGTAACAGCCTCGGCATGTCAAGTTCTCTGGTGGTAACAGAGGGGGTCGTGGTGGCCCAGGTGGAGAATGACAGTGAGTCATACGCTCTCGGCCTCGATGCCCTGACCGGTGAGAATCGCTGGCGCCTCGACCGGCCCAAGGCGGCCAACTGGACCAGCCCAACAGTGCTTGCCCAAGGGATCGTCGGCCTGCAGTCGAAGACAGGTGTCGATGCGGTGCGGGTGGCTGACGGCACGAGCGTCTGGCAGTACGACGGAGGGGCCAGCACGATTCCCTCCAGCTGCCGACTGGGCCAGCTGCTCTTCGTTCCGTCTCATGGGCTGACGGCTCTCTCTCTTGCGGACAGCGAGGGTGGGAAGCCGAAACAGCTCTGGCAAAGCAGTCGACTCTCGCCGGGAACACCAAGTCCGGTGGCTGCGGGGGAAACGGTCTTCACCATCAGCCGGGGGGATGTTCTCACTGCTGGAAAGATCACTGATGGAGAGCGACGCTGGCAGTTGCGGCTCAAGGGGCCTTTCAGTGCGACCCCCGTTGTGCTTGGCGAGCGGCTGCTTGCTGTCAGCGAGACTGGCCTGGCCCAGTTGATTGGTTTCACTGAAAGTGATGCCGAGGTTGTCGGCACACTCGACCTCAAGGATGAAGTGCTTGCATCACCTGCCGTTGGTAAAGACGGTGTGTTTCTGCGAAGTAACTCAACACTCTGGAAGCTCACGAGCCCTGAGTCGGTTCTTGCAAGTTCGACGGATCGCTGAAGACGGTTTGCAGAAAGGCCCGTTCGGCGGCCATTCGTTCAGTCGCGAGCTGCTTGCGTTGAGCAATGGGCAGGGACTCTTCAGCTGGTGAGAACGTCGGCCATTCGCAGTGTGCTGTCAGCGGCAGCTTATGTCCGGCAGCTCTGATCAAGTCTGCGTACCGCTGCCAGGGTACGAGTCCGGTACCAGCAGGGACGGTTTCCGGGCTGAGTGGACGGCCCGCTCGCCAGCGAAAATCTTTGAGTGCGAGGCTACGGATTCGCGGCATGATGATCCGCAGGCCCTGCTCCCAGCTGCCGGTTGCCTCGGCAACCGCATGCCGAATGTCGTATTGGCAGCCCATCCACGCTGGATCGAGGTCGCCTAGTACCGTCCGAAGGTCCCAGATCGAGGCTCCCATGATCCGACCGCCGTGGTGGTTCTGGTAGCAGCCGGTGATGGCACATCGCTCGTTGAGCTGGGCGAGGTTATGCATGGTTCGCTGCATGGCAGCCAGCTGAGGCTCAATCGGCCCTAGGTCCTGGTAGCGAAGATATCCGAGCCGATAGAGCTTCACCCCGGCAGCGGCAGCGGCCCGCAGGACTGCTTCTGTCTGCGGATCGTCTGAGGAGTTGATTGCCGTCACGATCATTTCGACGGTAATTCCCGCCCGCTTGGCAGCAGCCACGGCCCGTGGCAGATCAGCCGCGACCCGCTCAGGTTCGACGTGGCCGCCTGGCCGGACGGTCAATTCGATGCCGGTGTAGCCAGCGGCGGCCGTGACCTCGGCCAGATTGTCGTAGTCGAGCCATTGCAGGAGTTTTGAGAACAGATGAATAGGCGGCCGTGGGGCCGGAGCGGCTGCTTCGGTGGGCTCTTGAAGGTTGCCAACAATGGCAGCTGTCGTTATCCCGGCGATGAAGTTTCGCCGGGAGACACGCTGGTGTGTCGACGGATGAGTGCTGGCAGGCAGGGTGACTGCCGGAGCAGCATCGAGAAAAGGACTGTCACCACAGCAGGCGGCAATCGACACGTTCAAACCTCCTCGGCATGTTGAAGAATGACTTACTGAGGCAATTGCTTGTCTGCTTTGGCAGGCGGGAACCAAGAAAGACTTTCTCTTCGGGCAATCAAGTTTGCCTTTGCGGCTGACGAGCAAGGACTGTTCCTGTGCTGATCGAAACCACTGTTGCCAAAGGTTCAATCCATACCGTGACATCCTACCGATTGGCTGTGAGACTGTCTCAGGGTTGGTAAATTCAGGAAAACCACTAATGGAACAATGCAGAGGGAATAGGGATGGCAGGACTGGTTGTCAGTGGCTGGGGGGCCGGGCATCGAGATGCCACTGGGCTTATAGGCAAGGGAAGACGCTTTCGTGTTGCCGCCTACGGCCTGGTGCTACTGATTCTTACGGTTCGTTCGGTGGTTGGGCAGACTCCTTCGGTGGCCTCGCCGGGGCAGCCGGTTGAGTCGCTGCTGATGCAGTTGCTTTCAACGCCCGCCGACCAGCTTGCGGTTGAAGTCGACCGCCGTGGTGATCCTGTCCGTGGCGGCCTCGTGTACTTCACATCACCGGCGGCCTGCACGAATTGCCACGAGCCGGGACCTGCCGGTCGGCGGCTTGGGCCCGACTTGACCCGGCCTCGCCGTCCCCTGTCCACGCGGGAAGTTATCGAAGCGATCCTCCACCCATCCTGGCAGATCACCGAAGGCTTTGGGCAGGAGCAGATGCTTCTCGAAGATGGAACAACACTGACAGGCCTCGTTATTGGAGAGGATGATGAGAAAATCCTCCTCCGGCCAACCAGTGATCTTGGCCAGTCGATTTCCGTGGCTCGACGAGCCATCGAAGTACGGCAACCTGTGAAACAGTCTCTCATGCCCGACGGCCTTGCCGCTGTGTTGGGTGAGCAG
>RFVE01000027.1 GCA_009922585.1 Planctomycetia bacterium | reverse complement strand
GCTGGCTCAATGATGGCCGGCTGGTATCCATCGGACGTGATCGCAACGTCAAACTCTGGAGTTCAGAGGGAAAGCTTGAGCGTGATTTTGGAGATGTCTCGGATATCGGTACGAGGGTGGTAGTTAACGACAAGCAAGATCTCGTGATCTCCGGTGATTGGGCGGGACAGATTGAAGTGTTCTCCCTGGCGGATGGAAAGCGTTTAGGCCAAATTGATTCGAATCCGCCACCGCTGTCGGTTTATCTGACAAATGCGAAACGTGCTCTCGATGAGGGCCGGAAGACGGCTGAGGCGAAGGCTGCTGAGCTGAAAAAGTTGCAGGCTGAGGCAGCGAAGCAGGTGGCTGTTGCCGAGCAACGATTCGTCGAAGCAGACAAGAAGTTTGCCGAAGCTGGGAAGGCTTTGGAAATTGCAACAGCAAAGGCAGCTGAGGCCGCAGAAAAGCTCGCAGCATCGACGAAGCAAAGTGCGGCGGCTGCAAAGGCTGCAGCGGACGCTGCAGCCAGTTCCGAAGTGACGGAGGAGGCGAAAAAACAAGCGGCTGACGCGAATCAGCAAGCGGAAGCTTTTAAAAAGCAGGCAGAGGCGGCAAAGACGCAGGCAGAGGCCGCAAAGCAGAAGGCCTTAGATGTGCGAACCCAGACTGAGACCGCAAAAAATGAAGCGAATGCTGCTCGCCAGCAGGCTCAGGCTGGAATGCAAAAAGCAGATGACGCATTGAAGCAGGCGGCGGCTCAGGCCGCGCAGACGCTGGCTGAGTTGGAGCGGGAAGTGAAACGCTGGCAGGATGAACTTGCCTTTGCAGAGCAGGCTCAGGCATCCATTAATTGAACGCTCAGTACAAGCAAAGCCGGGCCTGTAGCAGATATTCCTTTGCGGACTTTTTACTGAGGACCGCTCGGCACTATCGGTGAATCGGTTGGGATCTGCCCGTCGAGGATGCTCTGGAGAGGGGCTCGAGTCCTGTCGTCTTCCATTTTCTGCAGGAGGGCGAGTCCAGTGATCAGCACCTCTTTTTGAGACTGTTCATGGTCTGAGAGATCGTTACTGGTGGCGATGCGATCAAGGTAGGCAGCGACACCCTCAGTGCCAGCTGAATACTTTGTAAAGTTTTCTTTGATGAGGGTTTCAGCCATTTCGCGGAGGGTTGGAGCGGCCTGGGCAACAGCCTTTTCAAGTTCTCCCTCTTTGGTTAGGTCGATCTTTTTTTCACGAGCCTGGGCAACAGCTGTGTCTAGGGCGTCACGAATAAGTTTGCTGGCCTCGTCTTCAATACGCTTGAACTCCCGCTCAAAGAAGCTGACCAAGAACTCATCGGCCTGCTGAGTAAGTTGCGGCAGCGCATCCAGCAGAAGCTTCTCTCCCTGTCCGACAACTTCAGGAGCCTGCGCCTTCAGTGAGGAGGCAAGCTCAGCTGGCGCCTCTTGTAGCCTTGGCTCGACTTGTGCCGCCACCAATTCAACAAGCGTCGGTGCTTCGGCGTAGGTGGTGATACTCGATGCAATGAACCGCAGATAGAAGAAAGCTCCCACAAGGAGGCTGAGCATTACCAGGCTGGTAATGCTCAGCCTGCGACCGGACTGCGATGCAGTCTCTGCAAGCCGGAACTCAAGTTGCGTTAGGCGGCTCTCGACCGCTGATGTATCGGAAGAATTCATTTCTGACACGGGAAGGTACTCCTAGAAAAAATTCGGGTTGAAGTGTTCATCACGGTTAGGGAAGCCAGGCGATGGTTCACCATAGCCGCTCTCAGTTGGTGGCTTCTGTGGGAGCATCAAGGGCGAATGGGGCATCTGACCTCAGGATGGACTCATCAGGAGCCACTGCGCGGTCAACGAGGAGCAAAATGTGGTGCATGAATCGCTGTTGCAGCCGCTCTTCCGACTCCTTCACAGCGTCGGTGACTGGGAGCTTCTTCAGCATCAGTTCAATGCGATCGGTCTCTTTTTGGCTGATTTCGCTGAGCATCGTCTGGAGCTTCTCAGACTCAAGTGCGAGTCCCTTTACAAGCTGCTGCGACATGGACTTGACTCGTTCTGGCGTCAGGCCGGGTACCTCCTTCTTGACGTCGGCGGCAACCTGTTGCGTTACTCGATCGAGACTCACCGATGCCTTTTCTTGCAGTACCGCAGGCAAACGGTCAGCCATTGCAGTGGCTTCATCAGTGAGCATTTTTTGAAGTTTGGGCTGCAGTGTCTGCAGCCGCTTGAGTGCTTCATCGCGGTAGGCCGGCACGGCCGACATGGCCGCAGCCGACAGCTTTTCGCTGAGTTGGGGCCAGATGGCTTCCGCCTTCGCTGTCAGGGCGGCCTGCAAGGTTTCTTCGTTCAACTGAGTCTTGAGCGTCCGAAACAGGCTGAGGCCAAAAATCGCGAGCATGCCGATGAGCAGTAGTGACCCACCGAGCACCACGAACCGTGCTGTTTTTTGAGCACGATTGATCGCGTCGATATTTTTTTCCAGGCGATCAATGGCCTGAGTAAGATCCTGAGGATCGACTGAGCCAGCCGTTGGTATGGTATCTGACATTCGGAGGGTCCTTTTGCTAAGTAAGGAGGAGTAAAAACATCAAGAAGGAGCATGTTTGCAGACGGTGATACTTTCAACGTAAGTGACGCGATACCATCTACAGGGGCTTAAACAGAACCTCTAAAAGAATGGCGAAATCTTGAATGTTAGATTCCCATGGCGAATCTCCACCATGCGTTGCCCTGTTAACGGCCACTGGAGGCGCTCTCAGCATCGTCGGTGTCGCTGGGCTGGCAGCGGGACGCCTGATGGAGCCTTTCGTTGGGATCGTCTCAAAACGACCGGAGCAGTTTGACGTGGGGGAAGCCCGCGTTTGGAGCTGGCGTCATCAGACCCTTGCGGTTGTGGAACCAGTAATGCTTGTGCGCGTGGCCACAGACTGCTGGGAAATTCACGCGCATGGGGGAAAGATGGTTTCCGACTCGATTGTGAGAGACTTATGTGAAGCCGGGGCGGTCGAATGCTCGGGAGGGGAATGGCGAGGGGCCCCTGTTGAATCTGGTGAAAGTTCAATCAGACGGCGGCTTGCCGAAGCGGGCGGTTGGCGAGCCGCCCAGATCCTTTCCCGGCAATTGGCTGGGTATTTCGATACTGAGGTCGGCAGCATCGAGCAGTTTGTAATTGAGTCCAGTTTCGGTACCACTGCTGGTCTTTTCGAAGCCGAGCACAATCTGCTGCGGCTGGAGCGGGCAGCTCGAGTCGGCCTGCGGCTACCGATTCCATGGAGAGTCGTGCTGAGGGGAGTCGTCAACGCTGGGAAAAGCAGTCTGGTCAATGCTCTAGCCGGCTATGCTCGTAGTCTCGTTTCACCCATGGCTGGAACCACCCGCGATCTCATCGAAACCCGATTGGTGCTTGATGGCTGGGAGATTGACTTAATCGACACTGCGGGAGAAATCGAATCAAAAGAGGTGCTGCCAACAGGCGTTGAACTGGCCGGTATCAAGCGGGGGCGAGCCGCCGCCGGTGCGGCCGATCTCGTGCTTGAACTGACTCCCGCCTCAGATCTGCTCAATAGCGCCGTTCGTGGAGGCGAAGACACAGCCCAGCGTCTCGTAGTCGCCACCAAAGCAGACCTCCTGCAGCCTGGCGAAATAGCTCGCATCACTGCGGGAGGCCACATTATCGCGACGTCAGCTCTTACCGGGGCTGGGATTGACAGCTTGGCCGAGGCGATCATCCGAAGGCTGGTGCCGGAGGAGGCGGAGGGCGATCTTGACCAGGGGGTTCCTGTCACCAGCGGACAGCTTCAGCGTATTCAGCAATTACAGCAGCGGCTTAGGCAGCTGTGCGCTGACGGTCGCGATCGCATCACTCCCGGTTTGACCGACCCCGAATCAGGAGCCTGATAGGCACCTCGCTAAAGGCCGACTGTTTCCGCAACGAAGCGAGAAGATAGCGCTTGTAGGGCGCGGTCAAAGCCTGCGGCGAGCTGGTCGCCAATACGATCGTGGGTGGGGCAGTATCAACCTGGGTGGCAAAAAAAATCCGCATTGAAGGTGTCCCGCAGGTACTGAGACCATTCACTCCGTTCGACATCGCCTGCATAGAGATCCCACTTGTTCACCACAAGCACCACCGGCTTTTGCTGCTCGACGATGGAATCGATCAGCTGCTTATCGACCTTACCGATCGGTTCAGAGGCATCAAAAAGCATCAGTACCACGTCAGCCCGGCGGATACTCCGCTCGGCCCTGTGCGTCGAGTAGAAGTCGATATCACTGGTACGGCTTTTCGCACGCCGCAGCCCCGGTGTGTCGATCGCCAAAAAGGTATGGCCGTCAACCTCAAAACGTACGTCGATGCTGTCACGAGTCGTGCCCGCCACCGGACTGGCTATGACCCGTTCTTCTTTGGCGAGTGCATTGACGAAGGTGCTTTTCCCAACGTTTCGGCGACCGACGATTGCCACCTTCATTTCGGGGAGGTCGAGAGGGGAAGCCTCATCACCGGCAGGCGGTAGCTGTGCGTGAATGGCCGCAATAAGTTCGTCACGGTGCCGGTTCTGTTTCGTGCTGGTCACCAGTGGTGGTCCAAACCCGAGCCGGTCAAATTCGTGGGCAGCAAGATCAAATTTCTCATCATCGGCCTTGTTTGCCACCAGCAGTACCGTCGCCCCGGCTGCTCGTAGCCTTGTCGCCACCTCTTCATCAGCAGCATATCAATCTGCTCGGTGAGGCCGTCGGGGTCGTCAAAACCCATGCCACCTGTATCAACGAGGTCAATGACTCGGCCATCAAGGTCAAGTCGCTGCGTCAGCCTGTCCCGGGTCACGCCGGCGGTCGGGTCTTCGATGGCGATCCGCCGCTGTGAAAGCCAGTTGAAGAGGCTCGACTTACCGACATTGGGGCGGCCGACAATCACGACCTGAGGGAGCGAAGCAGGCATAGAGGAGGCACGAACTTAGGGTGAGGCAGTGTCGGCCAGCACTCACGGAAAACCCGTTAGCTGGTCAACACGGCGGCCACGGTCTTGCGGCCGACATCCTGAATGATACCCCGCTCGGTGATGATCGCCGTGATCAACTCCGCCGGCGTGACATCAAATGCGGGGTTGAACGCCTCGGCCCCCTTAGGAGCCGCCTGCACCCCGAGGGGCCTGAGCACCTCTGCCGCTGCTCGTTCTTCGATTGGAATCGCCGTTCCTGCTGCCAATGACAGGTCGAAACTGCTGGACGGGGCCGCCACAAAAAACGGCACGCCATGGGCCCGTGCTGCCACGGCCAGCCCGTATGTGCCGATTTTGTTGGCGGTGTCGCCATTGGCGGCGATCCGGTCAGCTCCGACGATGCAGCAGCCGATGCGGCCTGTCCTGAGCAGGTGGGCCGCTGCTCCGTCCACCAGCACCGTCACGGGAATCTGCCGCTGCACCAGCTCCCAGGCCGTCAGCCGTGCCCCCTGGAGCAGCGGCCGGGTTTCATCTGCATAGACCCGGAAGCGTCGCCCCTGTCGCCAGGCGGCGACGATCACACCGAGGGCGGTCCCGTCCCCCCCTGTCGCCAGGCTGCCGGTGTTGCAATGGGTGAGGATGTCTCCTTCGGGCAGAATTTCAGCCCCGAACCGTCCAATTGCCGCACATAGCTCGCGGTCTTCTTCATGAATGCAGCGGGCCTCATTCAGCAGGCTGGTGGCCAAAAGGTCAATGGTTTTCACATCACTCGCCGTGTCAACCAGTTTCAGCAGCCGATCGACAGCCCACTGCAGGTTAACTGCCGTAGGCCGGGCCGTGGCGAGCTCGTGGGCCCGTTTCCGGATGTGGGTGAGAGCTGGGGCGGGGGAGAGCCCCTGCTGCTTTGCCTCGGCCACCGCCAGCACCAGGCCGTAGCCCCCAGCAATGCCGATGGCCGGAGCTCCACGGACCCGCAGCATTTTGATCGCCTCGACCACCGTTGGCACGTCACGGCAGTGGACATGCTCGGTTCGCCCCGGCAGCAACGTCTGGTCGAGAATCTCGAGGTGTCCATCAGCCCCGCCGTGCCAGCGGAGGGCAGCCGGTACGGTGGGGACAAAGTTGTTCATAAGTTTACTGTAACCTCGTGGCGAAAAGGGGGCGAATGAAGCTAAGACACCGCACCCGACGGGACCGGGCGTCAGGCGGCAGCAAAAGGATTGCGGCTGCAGGGCAGATCAAAAGCTGCAGCAACGGCGGGTTGAATCAGATCCCCATGATAGACGTTCACTGCCGACTGAAGGGCAGGACTGCCAGCTGCTGCAGCCTCAAGTCCGGCGGCGAGCTTGATGACGTATGGCAGGGTGGCATTGCAAAGCGCATAGGTACTCGTCCTGCCAACAGCCCCTGGCATGTTGGTCACGCAGTAGTGAACAATCCCATCAACCACAAACGTCGGCTCGGCGTGTGACGTGGGCCGACTGCTGGCAACACAGCCCCCCTGATCGATGGCTACATCAATGATTACGGCCCCCGGCTTCATCAGCGCAAGGTCCTCATGCTCAACCAGATGGGGTGCCCTCGCTCCGGGGATCAGGACGCTACCAATGACCAGATCAGCCCGCCCTAGCCACTCGCGGATTGTGTGACGGTCCGAGTAGAGGCAGTCGATATTTGGTGGCGTCACATCGTCGAGGTACCGCAACCGCTCGAGATTGGTGTCAAGTAGCCCAATGTTCGCCCCGAAGCCCGCCGCTACCTTGGCGGCGTTGGCTCCGACCGTGCCCGCCCCCAGCACCAAGACATCAGCCGGAGCGACACCCGGGACTCCGCCGAGCAGAATGCCTCGGCCCATCTGGGGCTTTTCCAGATACTTTGCCCCCTCTTGGATGCTCATGCGGCCAGCCACCTCGCTCATCGGAGTGAGCAGCGGCAGCCGGCCCCGCTCATCGCGCAGCGTCTCGTAGGCGACTGCCGTTGCCCCAGTGGCGAGAAAGCCCTCGGTGAGCGACCTGTCTGCAGCGAAGTGAAAGTAGGTAAAGACTGTCTGGCCCGGCCTGATAAGGTTCAGTTCGGGAGGCTGCGGCTCTTTCACCTTGACGATCAGGTCGGCTTCGCCAAAGACCGCTGCCGCCGAATCGACCAGCCGAGCACCACAGGCAGCATAGGCCTCATCGGGAAGGCCAGATCCACTGCCCGCGGTTGCTTCGACAAGTACTTCGTGGCCTGCCCGCACGAGTTCCTCAGCACCGACCGGCAGCAGGGCCACGCGGTATTCGTCGCGCTTGGTCTCTTTCGGGATCCCGATTTTCATGCTGCTGGTGCTCGGCGTAAGCCACCCTATAAGCCTTCAACCAATCCTCTCTGCGCCGGCGCCGTTACCTACACAAAGCACACTCCTGACTTCCAATGAGCGTGAATTTCGCACCATAAGCCACAGTTTGTCGACCATAGAAAACGAGCTTATGCCATTTTCTTCGCGGCTTGTCGTTGCGGATGGCATCCTGCAGTTCGTCATGCTCGACTTGGTAAGGGTTTGGATTTGGGCCTTCCCACTTCCAGAGTACCTTGCCGGAGTAGTCGGTGATCTCGCCAATCTTCACAAAGCCCTTGGTGCCCTGAAATTCCTCATTGACTCGATTCTGCCCACCGGGGAACTGTCGGCACTGGCTGGCGATCCGCACTCCGTTTGGGTAGGCGAAATTCACCGCGTGATGGTCATAGATTTCGCTTGGCTGGCCAGTCACCCGATTCTGCCTGCCACCCACTCCGTATGCCGATTCCGGGGTCATATCGAGAAACCAGTTGGCTACGTCAATGTTGTGGACATGCTGCTCACAGATGTGATCTCCGCAGAGCCAGTTGAAGTGGTACCAGTTGTGGACCTGGAACTGCATCTCGTTCATGCCCTCCTCTCGCTTCCGGTACCAGATGCCACTCCCGTTCCAATAAACCTGGCCGCCGATGATCTCACCGACCATGCCGTCACGAACCCGCTTGATCGTCTCACGGTAGGTGTTTTGGTAGTGGCGTTGTAGACCGACGACGACCTTGCGGTTGGTCTCATCAGCTTTCTTGGCCACCTCAAGAACAAGCCGGGCACCTGCACTGTCGACGCAGACCGGCTTTTCCATGAAGACATGCTTGCCAGCATTGATAGCCGCCTCAAAATGACTTGGCCGGAAACCGGGTGGGGTTGCCAGGATAACGAGGTCGCAATGCTCGAGTACCTGTTTGTAGGCATCGAGTCCGTAGAACTGTCGCTCCTTGGGCAGATCGACTTTGTCCTGCATCTTCTCGATCGCTCGCAGTGTCCGATCGATATTCTTCTCAAAGGCATCGGCGACCGCCGTCACCTTGACGTTTGAGCCCTCCACACTGAGGGCCTGTGTCAGTGCCCCTGTGCCTCGACCGCCACACCCAATCAGGCCGGCGATTTTCACAGCATTGCGGCGTGTCAGACGGAAAGCATCATTGGTCGGAATATTAGGCATGAGAATCTCCTCGAGTGGATGGTGCCGGGCGATCAAGGCTCACTGACACCAAAGGTTGTTGAAGAAGGTCGGCGGATGCAGGAAACAGATGTCTGTCGACGTCCCCACTTACGGCTCATTCAGCCCCAGTAGGATACCTTCTTGCTGGCAATCTGCAAAAGCGGCGGGCTGGTTTTTGGGCTCTTTGTAAACAGAAAGGTCAGTACTTCGGCACCGACGGATCGACGTCGTTGCTCCAAGCTTCGATGCCCCCCCGCATGCTCTGGGCCTGTGCAAACCCCTGTTGCCGTAGCCAGTTGGTGACCCGAAGGCTACGGACGCCGTGATGGCAATGCACGACGATCCGCTGCGGCCGCCAAGTCTCGATCTCGTTGAGCCGATCCGGCAATTCCTGCATTGGAATCAGACGAGCACCTCCAATTTTGGCGGTGGCGTATTCCTCCGGAGTCCGGCAGTCGAGTAAGAGAATGCCGGGCGATTCGGCCAGTAGAGTCGCTGCCTCGCGAGGTTCGATTTCGGTCGGGAGGCTCATTACGTGGGCTTTCAAGGGAATCACCGGTGGTTGCCGGGAGCAGTTGCTTGCTGGAGATTGTGTCTGACAATACTGGCGAACCACTGCTTCTGTCGAGAAAGTTTCCGCTGCCAATGCTCCCGCGTGCTCCAGACCCAGCCGCCGCCCGAGAATTTGCCTTCGAGGTGGTCGCCCGGCTGCGGCGGGCTGGCTACGAGGCGGTCTGGGCGGGAGGCTGTGTCCGCGACGAACTGCTGGGCCGCACGCCTTCCGACTATGACATTGCAACCTCCGCGAGACCGGCCGCCGTTCGTGAAATTTTCGGTCATCGGCGGACGCTTGCTGTGGGGGCTGCCTTTGGAGTGATCACCGTACTGGGACCGAAGCCCGCGGGGCAGGTTGAAGTGGCGACATTTCGTGCCGACGCCCCCTACACCGATGGCCGCCATCCGGCCGGTGTGACCTTCTGCGGCGCTCGTGAGGATGCCTTGCGGCGAGACTTCACCATCAACGGTCTCTTCTTCGACCCCCTTGAGGATGAAGTGATCGATTATGTTGGGGGCCAGCTGGACTTGGCGGACGGCATCGTCCGGGCGATCGGTGTTCCGAGCATGCGTTTTGGCGAAGACCATTTACGGATGCTTCGGGCAGTTCGATTCTCAGCTGGGTTCGGTTTTCCTCTCGAGCGGGAGACCCGCCGGGCGATCGAATCGATGGCCCATCTCGTTGAATCAGTCAGCCCTGAGCGAATCGCCGCTGAATTGCGGGCAATGTGCTCCCGGCCCGGTCGTAGCGAGGCGATCTCATTGCTTGTTGATACGGGCCTAGTCGAACCGGTCTTCCATGAGTTTTCCGACAAGCCATCGGCGTTCTGGTCGTCTGCTGCCACCATCCTTGATGCGATCGATGAACCCGATCTGCCGCTGGCGCTGGCGATTCTCTGCCGCGACGATGCCGCGGCAATGAGCCGGCTTGGTAAGCGTTTGCGGCTGGCGAATCATGAACGGAAACTGGCCGCTTGGCTCGTTTCAGCCGTCACGGCAATCGTGTCGGCAACAGCAGTGGACGGCCCTGCCAGCCTGCCCTGGTCAGAACTCCAGCCCTGGCTCGCCGATGCCCACCGATTCCGGCTGGCTGACCTGTTGCGAGCTCTTGCGGCAAATGGCATTACTGCGACAGAGACTGCCGCATGGGTCAGTCAGCAGGTGGAACGTCCCGCCACAGACCTCGATCCGCCCCCGTTGCTTGGCGGTGATGCGCTGATCGCCCTTGGGGTACCAGCCGGACCAGCGGTTGGGCAGGCCCTTCGCAGGCTACGAAACCTGCAGTTGGACGGCAGGCTCGCAAGCCAAGCCGAAGCGGTTGAGCAGGTGAAGGCTTGGCTGTTGGGACGCTGACTGGGTGGTGGTTATCGTGGCGGCTCGCGTGGGTCTGGCAAATCATCCAAAGTTCTGAGTTGAAAGACGTCGAGAAACTTTTTTGTTGTCTGGTAGGTTGGTTCACCACCAGAAGCATCAGCACCGTCACGAGACGGTTTGACGAGTTCAAGTAATCCGCGACGTACAAGTTGCCGAAGAAGAGCAGGGCTAGCATCACAGCCAAGCTCAGTGAGCTTGCCCCTGGCCACCGGCTGATTCCAGGCGACCACCGCGAGGGCATCGAGTGCAGCGGCGTCGAGCCGCACCCGGCGGGTCTTGGCTTCGAGTAGGACACCGAACTGCCGGTACTCATCTCGCAGCCGCAGCAGCCAGCCTGAGGCATTGGAAATCACTTCATAGGGACAGCCGTTGGCGGTGTACTCATCACCCAACTCGGCAGCAAGTGCGTCGATCTCGGCTGCTCTAACGCCCCGCATCAGCCGCGCGACTCGGCGACTGGAGAGGGGCTCTCCTCCAGGCAGACCAACAAACAGCAGTGCCTCGAGGATTGACCGCGGATCGACTCGGCAGTGGACTGGCTCGGAGGTCGAATTCCCTCCTGCCTGATCCAGGTCGGGTGAGGCATCGACTTCCACCAATTGCTCAGCCCCAGACTCGGCTGCCGCGTATGGGTCCGGCTCTCCCATCATGGCCGCAAAGGCCTGGGCCAGCCGATCGATCGACATGCCGCCATCTGCAGGGGGACCCTGAAAGCCGGCGGCGGAGTCGTTTTCGGGCGGTGGCATGGAAGCTTCTCGTCGGTCGGTCAGCCCCAGCGTTTTCCAACGTGAGCCTTCATGAATGCGAGCGCATCACCGGCCAACTGCTCTTCGGTGGTATACATCTTCCGCCAGATTTTGGTTGCTGCAGCGATCGCTGGCAGAGCCAGCCCAAAGGCCTCTACTACCATCCAGCCATCCCAGTCATTGGCTCTGATCGCATCGAATGTCTGATCCCAGGCAACATGCCCCTGGCCCGGTGTGCTGCGATCGTTTTCCGAGATGTGAACAAGTTTTGTCCAGGGCATTGCTGCAGCAATTGCCGAGGAGAGGTCCTTCTCTTCGATGTTGGCATGGAACGTGTCATACATCATTCGCACGTTGGGATGGTCGACAGCGGTAACGAAATTGACTGTTTGCTCGACGCAGGTGAGAAAGTAGTTCTCAAATCGATTGAGGTATTCGGTGACGATCGTCACGTTGGCGCCAGCAGCATGCTCAGCCGCATGTCGCATGGTCTCGACGCCCCACTTGAATTCATCCTCAGTCGGCCCCGCGCCGGTGAACTCGCCGATGGCCGAGTGGGTGGGGCCAACCAGCATTGGCACTCCCGCGGCATGGCAACAGTCGATCGTCTTTTTCATCGCATCGACTGCCGCAGCCCGGACACTAGCCGACGGGCTGATCGGGTTGTCGAGCTTTTTTCCCCAATCGGCATAGAGGGCTTCGTTGAGTTCAAACATTGGCATCTCAACACCGTCGTAGCCCATTGCCTTGACCTGCTCCACAACTGGCATCAGCCCGTCATGCATGCGGTCGGTCCAGAGCAGCAAATTGATGCCGTATTTCATCGAGAGTCCTCTTCAGAAGGTTGCGTGAAAAACTGAGAACATGAGACCGTCCTGAGAGCCGGCAGTTTATGTCGTCGTTTTATCGTTGGTTGTCGAAGCAGTAGCCGGGGTCTCGCCACCGGCCACATCATCGGGCAAATGTTCGGTGGGAAACAAGCCGGGGGCACTGGCTTTTGAGTCTCGTCGCCGGCTAGTGCGTCTTGTTGTACGGCTCGCCAGCGTCCTACCTGCTGCGGTCGCTGGAACACTTTTGAGCGGCTCCGGCGCTCCATCAAGCTGCTGACCAACTTGGATGCCATCCAGCCGCCTGGTGATCTGTTCGGCGTAGGCCTCCGAGAGTTCAAAGCCTAGGAAATTCCTTCCGAGCTTCTTGGCGACCGCCAGCGTGGTGCCACTTCCGGCAAAGGGGTCGAGCACAAGATCTCCGGGATTGCTTGAGGCCCGGATGATCCGTCCCAGCAGTTGTTCCGGCATCTGGCAGCCATGCCAGCCGGACCGCTCCTTAAAAGTGCCGCAGACCCGCGGAAAGTACCAGGTATCTTCCGCTGATGAAAACCCGTTCGGCAGGTCCTGCGGCCGCAAGATCCAGGTGTCGTCGGGGAGCCGTCCCTTGGGGTTGGCACGCCGGTCACCGTAGACCAGCTCGCGGGCCGAGGGCACCCGAACGGCATCGGTGTTGAAGGTGAATGCTTTTGGATCGCGAACGAGATGAAAGAGGTGAGCATGCGAGCGGCTGAATTTCTGTCGGCAATTCACGCCAAAGGTGTAGTACCACACGACCCAGCTGCGGCAGGTGAAGCCAAGCTCGCGGGTAGCAATCACCTTGAGTTCGGCGGCGTACTCATCGCCGATTGCTAGCCAAAGGGTGCCGTCGGGTCGGAGTATCCGGCAGACCTCCGTCAGCCAGCGTTTCGACCAGTCGAGATAGTCGCCGCTGGAGCGGCGATCGTCGTAGGTGTCGTAGTCGTAGCCGATGTTGAACGGCGGATCGGCAAAGGCCAGCGGCACGCTGCAATCGGGCAGCTGGCCGAGAAAGTCGAGGCAGTCTCCGCGATGCACGCGATTCATCGCGAGTGGGAGCAGCGGTGATGGAGAAGGGCTGGTCGGCATAACCCCGTTAAATGTACGGCAGGGTAAAAAAACCGTCCACGGCAGCTCTGGTTCCGCTCGTGGGCGCGACCGCCGCTCCGGGGTGCCTGTGCCCTCTCGCTGGACGCTCACGTCGGCCATCCGGGCCTCCGTTCACTGCCCGTCCGCTTCACTTCGCCCTCCAGGCTTCGCTCGCTTCCGGAGCCCGCTCGTGAACACAGGCACCCCTACGCTGGTGAAACGTGCTTAGCTGAGGAAGCCGACAGCAAATGTATTGCGTTGGATTGAGGAAGCAGATGACGGATGCGTTGCGTTTGATCGAGGAAAGCGCTGGCGATTAGTTGCTTTGGATGAGGAAGCCGGGAGCGGAAGCGACCGGACCGGCAGCACATTTGACCCTTCAACGTCACGCCATGAGGGGCAGTTGAAGCTTGCAAGCTTTGGCGTTGTGGCGTTCTGCCACAAGGAAAGGCCGACAGGATGTCGGCGCTTTCCGTAAAGCCAGCCTGCCACCCGGCGACAGGATGTCAGACAGGATGTCGCCCATGGGCACCAGCAGAAGCATGCGAACCTTGGCTTCGCTTGCTTCTGCCCCAAGGAAAGCCGGGCAGGAAGCCCGGTCTTTCCGTTAAGTCAGTCCCACCACCAGCGATCAGCAGGAAGAACGATGGCGTCACGGGTTTTCGCCAACTGACCATCTTCATCGAAGCTCAAATTGGTTGGGTCGAGGGCCAGCCGCGGGGTCATGACAACGCCGCCACCGATCGGTGTCAACAGCCGACTGCCCTTGCGGACCGCGTTGACGGCACAGTCGATTTGCTGAGGTGGCGTGAATCGTTCGATTGCATAGGCCGACTCGTCGCGGAAGATTTCAGCCCCCCAGCCGGCTCGGCCGTAGGCGTCATGTTCCTGCAGATAGGCGGCTGTAATCGCCAAATCGATCAGTGTCTTCAGCTGGGCGTAGACCGGGTGGCGGGCGGCAATCTGGGAGTATTTGAGGGTAAAAGCCTGGGTGAAGAGTTTGCTAGCTCGGCTTGAGCGTTGGCTGCTCTTGCGGCTGCCATCGGGCATGACCATTTCATCAGCACCGAGAAGTTTCACCCCTTCGCCGACCAGTTCGACTCCGAGGCTGTCTTCGCTGACCCGTAGGCATTCGTAGTTTGGGGCGAAGTACCACCGCTGCAGGGCATTCGCTGCCACGCTGCCCGCCGAAGTAAGATCGATCCAGGTACTCATCCGAACCGGTGGTTTCTCCAGGCCGATGCCGATGAGTTTCATTCGATAGTCGGCTTCGACGATGACCTGAGCATAGTGTGTCCGCGGTGAAATCCCATCAATCGTGACTGTCTGCGGTCCGAGTGCCTCACGCATTCCGTTGACAATCTCAAGCATGCTGCCTTGAGGGTTCACCAGCCCGATCTTGTTGAGAAAAGCCTGCATATTGGCAAGCCCTTCCTGGGTCGGGTCGATTGAGCAGCCGACGAGGAGATCGGCTGGCTGGCCGGGCGGGAAGGCTCTCAGGGCTGCTGCCAGATCTTCCAGTTGCACGAGCGGCGTGGTTGATTCGACGCCGATCGGGCGGCCAAAGGCGTCGCGTACCCACGGCTCAGCAGGACCGGCAAGTACAATGTCACCTGGCTGGTCACCGGTGGCCGGGTAGATGAAGACGTACTGCACCCGGGTCAGACCGGCGAGGTTTGCCATCTCATCCGGGACCGGCTGGCCGGCCTCAAGTGTCGCACGAACCGCCGCTTCCAGTCGGCCGAGTGCTACCTTGCGAAGCTTGGACGGCTGCTGAAGGTCGCCTGGCAGTTGCCTGGCGGCTGCCTTTCGGCGCATCCGGTCGAGTTTGGTGTCGGGCATGGAGAGTACTCGGATGACGCCCTGAGCGTCGACCACGACACCCGAACCACCTGCCTGGCTGCCAGTGCCCTGTCCGCCCTGACCGCCCTGCTGTCCACCACCGGCTTGTCCGCCACCGGCTTGTCCGCCACCGGCTTGTCCGCCACCCTGCTGCGCATGGACGGCAGTCGATGCTGCCAACACGGCTGAAATGAATGCGATGAATACGAAACGAGACGCAGCCACGATCGACTGGGCCAATGCTTTCCTTGTAAACGCCATGAGACTTCCCTCACTACAACGGGGCTGGCTTCTGGGGCCGCTGGCTGCTCTCCGAATCAAACCCACTTTCGAAGGGTTTGAAAGGATGTAGGCCTATCCCGGAGGGTAGTTCGCAGAAAAACCGGGGGCAATGCGAACTTTTTCGACAAAACTGCGGGTCAACCGTAGGGGAAGAGAACGTTATACAGGCTGAAAATTAGGCTTTCGGCCCCGGTTCTGCCGTTCCTCGCGGCGACCGTTTGAGATCGCCGCCTGAGCCCGCACGCTGCCGCTACCAAGCAGGTTTTCAAGGTCGGCCAGCAGGCCAGCCGACCAGGCAACCCGATAGCCATCGACCTCCAGCAACGCCCGCCGGCCGTCGGTCAGTTCGATAATCATCCGAATCGGCGTCGGGCCGGCATGGCGGGTAAGCAGGTGTTTTAGCTGATCGAGTACGGCTGCATCATGGGCCGCTTCGAGAATTTTCACATGCACCGACCGGACTGGCCGGTTCCAGACCTCAGCGATTGGCACAATCTCGTTGATGATCAGGTTGGTCTCTTCGCTGCCAGCCCGGCGGTCGACGGTACCGGCCACCACTACCACGGCATCAGGAACCAACTGCTCGCACAGTCGGGCGTACTCCTCCGGCCAGCAGATGCTGCGGACGAGACCCTCCATGTCCTCAAGGTCGAACATGCCGTACCGGGTGAACGTTGAACCCGGCCGAGGCTGCTTCGTATTTGAGAGCTTGAGAGCTCCGACGAGTCCACCCATCACCACATCGCTGCGAGGCTCGGCATTACCAACCTCAGCTGACCCGTGGGTGCAGACGGCCTGAAGGATCGACCGGTACTCAGCCAGCGGATGGCTGTGGACGTAATAACCCAGCACCTCTTTTTCAAAAGACCGCATCTCCATATCTGTCAGTGGAGGCACATCGGGGAGCGTGGCGACTGGCTCCTCAGCTGCCGGCTCGGCCTCTTCGAACGCGGCAAAGAGATTCTTCTGCCCGCTCTTCCGGTCGGCCAATCGGGCGGCACCGGCGGCAATGGCCCGCTCGATGCCAGCGAACAGACCGCCCCGATGGCCGTCGGGGGGCAGGAGGCTGTCGAGGGCCCCCGCCTTGGTCAGATTCTCGAGGGCTGTCTTATTGACCGCTGCACCATCAACTCGGCTGCAGAGATCGAAGAGGTCACGAAAAGAACCATTGGCAGACCGCTCAGTCACGATCGCCTCGGCCGCCTGCCGGCCGCAGCCCTTGATGGCCGACAGACCGAACAAAATCGTGCCCTCATGTGCAGTGAATTCGACGTCGGAGCGGTTGACGTCGGGTGGTGCCACGCTGATGTCCATCCGGCGGCAGTCCTCGATGTGCTCGACCACCGCATCCTTCTTTTTAAAGTTGCGACCGGGGATATCGCCGGTAAGCAGGGCCGCCATGAACTCGGTCGGATAGTGAGTCTTCAGATAGGCGGTCTGCCAGGCCAGTAACGCGTAGGCGGTGGAGTGGCTCTTGTTAAAGCCGTAGCCGGCGAACTTTTCGATCAACCCGAACAGATCGGCAGCCTCGGACTTACCCAGTCCCTTGGCCTGTGCCCCCTCGATGAACTGCTCGCGGAAGGCGGCAATTGTTTCGTGCTTCTTTTTGCTGATCGCCTTGATGCAGGTGTAGGCCTTCGACAACTCGATGCCTCCGAGTCGCTCGAGGATTCGCATGACCTGCTCTTGGTAGACCATCACCCCGTGGGTTTCTTCCAGCACCTCCTTCATGACCGGATGCGGGTACTCAGCCTGCTGCCGCCCGTGCTTGACTGCGACGTAGTCGTCTACCATTCCCCCCTCAAGCGGCCCGGGGCGGTAGAGGGCGTTGACCGCGACGATGTCGAGAAAATGGTCAGGTTTCATCCGCTGCAGCAGGTCGCGGATGCCGCCACTCTCAAGCTGGAAGATGCCCTTGGTTTCACCCCGGCAGAGCAGTGCGAAGGTTGTCTGGTCGTCGAGCGGAAAGGCGAGTGGGTCAAGCTGTTCACCCCGCGTCCGCTCGATGATCTCAAGTGTCTTGGAGACGATGGTCAGGTAGCGGAGGCCGAGGAAGTCCATCTTCATCAGGCCGGCCCGCTCGACGTCATTCATCGACCACTGGGTGATCACTTCTTCTTTGCCGGTCACCCGCTGGAGCGGCACGTATTCTTCCAGTGGCCGATCGGCAATCACCACGGCGGCAGCATGGGTGCCGACATTCCTGGCCAGGCCCTCGATCCGGCCCGCCAGATCAACCAACTCGCGGACCTGCGGGTCGGCCTCACAGGCCTCGGCCAGTTGGCTACCGGGTGCGGTTGCTTCGGCGAGCGAGATACCAAGCTGATCGGGCACCAGTGACACAATTTTGTCAACCTGGGGAATCGCTAGGCCGAGAGCCCTGCCCACATCGCGAATCGCCGCCCGAGCAGCCAGCGTGCCAAAGGTGCCGATCTGGGCAACATTGGCCTCGCCATATTTTTGTTTGACGTACTCGATGACGTCACTGCGTCGCTCCTTGCAGAAGTCGATATCGATATCAGGCGCCTCGAGACGGCTGACATCGAGAAATCGTTCAAACAGCAGGTCGTATTCGAGCGGGCAGACGTGCGACAAATGCAGGGCATAGGCAACCAGTGCCCCGACACCGCTGCCACGGGCCGAGGCGGGGATGCCACGATCACGAGCATGGCGAACAAAATCCCAGACGATCAGAAAATAGCTAGCGAAGCCGAGCGTATTGATCACACCGAGTTCCCGGTCAAGCCGCTCCAGCACATCGGCATGCAGTTCACCGCCGGGCTGATCAGCCCAGCGTTTCGGCAAGTCGGCATAGCGTTCCCGCAGGCCCTCCAGGCAGAGCCGCCGGAGTTCGTCCGGGGCGGTGCGGCCGTCAGGCAGATCGAAGCCTGGAAAGTGCCGTTTGCCCAAATCCAATTCAATCGCCACCGAGTCGGCGATCTGCTGGCTGCGGCCGACGGCGTCGGCCACCCAGTTACGGTCGTGCCCAGCAAACGCCTCATACATTTCAGCGGGACTCTTGAGATAGAATTCGGTTGAGTCCATCCGCATCCGCGAGGCGTCATTGCGGTAGCGGCCGGTGTTGACGCACAGCAGGATGTCCTGGGCCTCGGCATCCTCACGATTGACATAGTGGCAGTCGCAGGTCGCCACTGGCGGAATGCCGAGTTCCTGGGAGATTTCGATGGCGGCATCGGTCACCTGACGCTGCAGGTCGAGGCCATTGTCCTGCACCTCAATGAAGTAGCGGTCGCCAAAAACCTGCTGAAACCAGCCGGCGATCTGCCGGCCTTGATCAAGCGATTGGCGTTGTTCCCGAGATGAGCCGATGAGTGCCCGACTGAATTCACTCGAGAGGCAGCCCGACAGACAGATGATGCCATCGGCATGGGCCGCGAGAATTTCCTTGTCAATGCGGGGCTTGAAATAAAAGCCCTCCAGCGACGCCTTCGTGGCCAGCCGCAGCAGGTTGGCAAAGCCCTCACGGTCCCGGGCTAGCAGGGTGAGGTGATAGCTTGCCTCCTTTTGGCTCCCCCCGTCTTTCTGAAACCGGCTGCCCGGGGCGATGTAGGCCTCATAGCCGATGATGGGGTTGATGCCGGCCTTTTTTGCCTTGGTGTAGAACTCAATTGCCCCATGGAGATTGCCATGGTCGGTGATCGCGAGCGCCGTCATCCCCAATTCTGCGGCTCGGCCGACAAGCCGGTCGATCGAACTGGCCCCATCGAGCAGGCTGTAGTGGCTGTGGCAGTGGAGGTGGGCAAACGGTCGTTGAGTGGTCGCTTCCATCGGCGGGCTCGTCCCTGGGCAACGCGGGTGGATCAATCGTGCCGCGGCATCCGCCGCCGGCTGGTGGTCAATCGGGGGGCGGTTCAGCGATCTGCCGTAAGAGTTCGGCCAGCCGTGCCTGGAGGTCGAGCAGGCCCTGCCAGGGGGCGAAGTCTATCTCAACCTTCTCATGGCCCGGCCGCATCACCGCGCCATCGGCTGTTTCGCGGAGCACCGCCTGCACGTAGTCGAGCAGTTCACAGAGTTCAGCTGACTGGGCAGGGCTGAGATGCTCGGGCAGCGGCGGTGGGCCGCCAGGCAGCAGTGGCAGCCGCGCTTCGCCGAGATCTTCGATTACGTCCGAGTGATGCTCAGCGGCCCGTTCGAGTCGCCGCTGCATAGCCTTGGCCCGTTCTGATCCGTTTCCAGAGTCTTTCGAGGCGATCTCGGCAATCCGGCGGTCGATGTCGCTGTGGGAGCCGACCAGCAGGACCGATCGGCCCAGAGCAATCATGTCGCCGTCACGGAGGATACGAACGTGGATCTCTTCACCGTTGACTTTTGTCCCATTGGTGCTGTCAAGGTCGGTCAGCACGATCTTCTGGTTGTCAGCCTGCAGTTTGAGGTGATAGCGGCTGATCCGCTCGTCGTTGAGTTGGATCGTGTTTCCTTCTTCACGACCGATCGTTACCGGGGTGGGAACCGCGCTGTAGACCTTTCCCCGATCAGCACCGTGCAGCACGCGGAGGGTGACGCTGGGCATAGCAGCCGGGGGTGGCGGGAAGGAAAAAGAGATATCACGAACCGGTATCGTGGCCCACCGGCGGTGGTTGGTCAATCCACGGGCGACCCGAGCGGGGATCGGCTGATCGGTACCATGTCGGGCAGGGAGGGAGGCGGTGCCAGGCGGGGTATCCTTCCCGGGCCCCTGTGTTGTTAGACTAAGTCGACAAGCGTCCGTAGCTCAATTGGATAGAGCATCGGTCTTCGGAACCGAGGGTTGGGGGTTCGAGTCCCTCCGGGCGTACTTGCTTGTGTTGCGGCGCAAGGCGGTGTCACCCGATTCGGCAGCAGGCTGACCATCGGTGTCGAAGTAGTCGATCCGGCCTTCCCGGTCACCCGGTCGGGTGCCAATGGCGATTGTGTCAGTGCCGCTGGCATCCTTGATTTCGATCCGGCCGCCACCACCATTGACCACCCGGCCCATATGGATGAGCACCGTGCCATCCTCGGTTTCGACAAGTAACTCGCGGCAGCGGATCTGCGCAGCGTTGAGTGAGTCGGTGACAAGCTCCGGTTCGGCGATACCAGCCGCCCGTACCGCTAGCCCGATTGCCAGCAGCAGGAGCGGGTAAACCGTCCAACGCTCACGACTGGTCATGGCTTTCCTTTTCTCTGGGCAGCGACCGCGCAGTCATCCACGGACCGCTCAGTCGCCGTGGAGTTTGCGAAGCCGGCCCGACAGCCGCAGGATCAGTTGGACCCGCTCGAAGATACCGAGCCAGTCGGCGACCACAGCCGCCACCGCCTCGTCGGCCGGTGGTACCAGCCCGGTCGGGCAGCTTGTTCCCAATTGATCCGCCACCGCCATTCGATAGGCCGCTAACGTCCGGTCGCCGTGGAAGACCACCGGGTGAAAGTCTTCACTGAGGAACATGGCGACCGGCACCCGCTGGCCACCGCAGACCCTCAGATGAGCGGCAATCTCGGGCCGGGCGTCGCGATCGAGGAAACGAACGTCGATCAGCGGTGAGGCTTCAGCGAAGCGGGTAAAGATTGGACACTGGTTGACGCAGTCGCCACACCAGGCCCCCGCCAGCACCAGCACCGGCATCCGCCGAACAAAGCCATCCAAAAGCTCTGTTTGGGCTTTGGAAAGCACAACCTGGCCATGAAAGGCGTCCCAGCGGTTGCGTTGTTCGGGGGTGGCATGAGCGCTGAGAAAATCAGCGTAGGGGAGGGCCTCTTCGAAAGCAGCCTGCCAGGCGGCTGGTACCGGTGGCGTGCCCGCATCAGGAATCGGTGACTGAGGCATTGTGATGGGCTGGCTTGTCGTCACGGCAATTCTTCCTCCTTATTGGCGTAACCAGCCCGAAGCGAGAGGCTGAGTTGCCTACAAAGCTTAGCAGCCCACCGAAAAAAATGGCTGCCATCAGGTTCCGCAAAAAATGGCGGAAATCCCCCAACCTTTCCCGATGTTTTCGGGCTTGACCCGCCCGATGGCTGCTCCCTACTGTCCCGCCGTCTGAGGGTAACAACCTCAGGCAGTGACCCTGAGGCGGGCCAACTGCCGCTTCGGATCGCGACAACTGACCAATCGCTCCCGGAAACGGTTCAGGTTCTCCGCCCCCCTGGGACCTGGGCCGTTCCGGGGGCCTTTTTTTTGCGCGACAGTGCGCCGCCGTCTTCTCTGCTTCTGCCAGATGCCAAGTGGCGGCAGACCGGTACACTGCTGGCGGGGCACGGTCGAGGACTTCTCGTCACTGCCGCCAGTCTTTTGCCGAGCCGAATGCGGAGTCCAAGTGGCCGAGCCAGCCGATTCTTCACCGCTGTCCCATGAACTTCCGAGATCGACACCCCCGGGTGCCGAGCGGATTATTCGGCTGATTATCAGCGGGCTGATTGTCTGGGGGATTGCTCAGGCCATCGGTGCCTACACCCTGAATTACAATCCGCTGCGGCCGCTGATTGTGCTGGCCTGCGTGGCGGCATTTTTGGGCTTTTGGCTCACGCTGCTGGCCGTCTGGCGAAAACGGCATGGCAAGCAAAACACTCCCCAGCCGCCTGCGTAAAATTTCTCTGCGGCTTCGGCATGCATGGGAAACGCATTCACGCTCGGGAGGAACGTCATGGCCGACTCACGATCACACCATGGCAGAGGTGCCCTGGGCCGACTCACCAAGCATCGCACCGGCAGTCGGCCGGTCATGAATCGAAGGCCAGCTGAGCAAGGCTTGTCGATCGGTGCCTATCTCATCCACCGGCTGGCCGACTATGGCATTGGTCATGTCTTTGGTCTGCCTGGGGATTATGTACTGGCCTTCTACAGCATGCTCGAGCACAGTCCGTTGGAGCTGATCAGCTGCACCCGTGAGGACTGTGCCGGTTTCGCTGCCGATGCCTATGCCCGCGTCCATGGCATGGGAGCAGTCTGCGTCACCTACGGCGTTGGTGGTCTCAGCCTCGCGAACTCAATTGCCGGTGCCTATGCCGAGCAGAGTCCGGTCGTGGTGATCTCCGGCGCGACAGGACTGAAGGAACGGGGCAACAACCCCCTGCTGCACCACCGGGTGCGGGGCTGGAACACCCAACTTGAGGTGTTCGATAAACTCTGCGCAGTCAGCCTTGAGTTG
>RFVE01000260.1 GCA_009922585.1 Planctomycetia bacterium | reverse complement strand
TCGGCCTCTTCCTCGTAGACGTCGAGGCCAAGGCTGCCGATCTGGCCCTGCTTGAGCCCCTCAATCACCGCGCCGGTGTCAACCAGACCGCCCCGGCTGGTGTTGATCAGCATCGCGCCTGGCTGCATCAGGTTGATTCGCTCGGCGTTGATCAGATGGTAGGTGGCCGGCAGCAACGGGCAGTGGAGGCTGACGATGCGGCTCTGCTGCAGGAGTTCATCGAGCGGCAGATAGACAACACCCCGGTCGACGAGTTCCTTGTCGGCATGCAGGTCATGGGCCAGCACCCGGCAGCCGAAGCCGAGCAGAATCTCAGCGACGCAGCGGCCGATCTTGCCGGTGCCAATCACTCCGGCGGTGCGGCCATGCAGGTCGAAGCCGAGCAGGCCGTCGAGGGCGAAGTTGCCCTCACGAACCCGGTTATAGGCCTTGTGCAGCCTGCGGTTGAGCATCAGCACAAGGCCGACGGTGTGCTCTGCCACAGCGTGGGGTGAATACTCGGGCACCCGGACCACCGGGATACCATGGGCCTCGGTCGCCTGCAGATCGACCTGATTAAAGC
The DNA here is from genome assembly GCA_009922585.1 of Planctomycetia bacterium. Taxonomy (GTDB): domain Bacteria; phylum Planctomycetota; class Planctomycetia; order Pirellulales; family UBA1268; genus UBA1268. Next base: position 2,882 of record RFVE01000260.1, on the reverse strand, counting down.
CGGCACACCGCAGGCAGATCAGCTTCACGCCAATGGTTGCCAGCGTTTCGATGCAGGCGGCATCGAGTGTGTCGTTGACAAAGCAGCAGACGGCGGTCGCCCCTTCGGCCAGCCGAGCAGTCTCGGCCCGCAGCGGCTCGGAGAACCACCGCCACTCGACTGGCGCACCGGCAGTCTCGGCCGCGGCTTCGAGAAACTGCTGGTCGTACGGCTTCACCGAAAAGGCGGCGACGATCATCGGGCGTTCTCCAAGGTGCGATGCCAGTGGTGCGAATGCTTTGGTTGGATCACTTGTCAAACGAGATCGGTTCGACCTGGCGGGCGACCGGCCAGCTGGCTCGGCGGGGATCGTCATAAAGCCCCATCCGGTCGAAGGCCAGCGGCTCAAAGCCGATCTGGCTTGCCGCCGACGGGTCTTTGAAGACCACTCCCGTCGGCCGGCCTTCGCCGTCGGTCTGCAGACGGGCCCAGTTGGGATCGTCGTCGAAGACCAGGTTGTCCTCGACTGTCTGGTAGCTGCGGGTGCCCTTATGCAGGTCGTCCCAGCGGCCGCCAACACTGATGTTTCGCAGCAAGGCGTTCCGCTTGGGGATGTTCGGCTCATCCTCCAGCGTGCCGGCCAGGGTGGGGTATCGCTGCTTCCAGAGTTCGCTGTCGACTGGCATCGCCGCAAACCGGGTGCGGAGTGTGCCCTGGGGATCATCCGTGGCCGCCTTCTGCCAGCCCATGCCCCGGTTGTCGATGTGGACCGACGGGTGGCAGTCGAGAAAGAGATTGTTGGCGACCAGATTGTCGTCACCGCCACCGATGAAGACCGCCCGGGAGCACCGCTGAAACAGGTTGCCCTCGATGGTGTGGCCACAGTGCTGGTCGTCGAGATAGATCGTCATGCCGCCGTGGCCGGTCGCACCGACGATGTCATGCCAATAGTTCCCTCGCAGCACGTTGCCCCGCTGCGTCCAGTCGCGGCCGACGTAATAGGCCCCGGCGTCGCCGCTCTCGGCAACAACGTTGTGGACTTCATTGCCTGCCACAAGGTGGTCATTGCCGCCCGCTGATATGGCCAGATGGGGACCGTGGTGAATCAGGTTGCGGACGATCCGGTTGCCGACACCGGAAACGGAGATGCCGGCCCGATAGGTCCGCGCCCGCCGCGAGTAGCGAAAGACGTGGTTGTTTTCGGCAGTGTGGCTCGCTGGGGTCAGGGTCTTGCGGTCGCCCCCGGCCATGCCGATGCCGCCGGTACCGCAGTCGTGGATGTCGCAGCCATAGACGGTGTGCCGCTGGCCACCCGAGACCGATACGGCAGAGTGCCCGATGTTCCGAATGGTGCAGCCGACAAGCTGGCAGTCGTTGCCGCCGGTGATTCGCACGGCCGTGCCCCGGCAGGCTTCGAGGGTGAAGCCTTGAAACCGGACATGGCTGACGTCGGCTGCCCGCAGCACCCCCTCGCCCATCGAGAGCACGGTCGTCGCCAAGTCGGCCGAAGCACCACCCGGCGGCCAGAAGTAGAGCCGGCCGGCTTTGCGGTCGAGGTAGTACTCGCCGGGTGCGTCGAGCTCACAGAGCAGGTTGGCGGCATACCAGCGGGCCCGGTTGGCGGTGATGCCGTACTGCGGCTTGACCGTTTCAGATCGCAACAAGGCTCCGGTCTCGGCTGCGATGCCCGTGAGCGGTTCAAAGAGTTCGGCCCAGTCGTGATGCCAATAGGCGAACACCCAGGGGTCGGCCTCGTTCTGCCACTGTTTCGTGCGGTCGGTATCTGGGAGGAGCGTGGTCGCGTTGACGACTTTTTTCAGTCCACGAAAGCCTTCATTCGGCCAGCGGGCCAGGCTCATCGGCCGATCCTGAAAGAACAGTTCCGCCACCGCCGGTGGGTTTGGCCCGGCGAAGCCGTGGACTTTCAGCGTGCCATAGTCGCCAATGCCCTGGCCTCTCAGATCAGCCACCCGGACCGCCTGCCTGGCGACCTCCGGCAGCCGGGCGAGGACTTGCTGATCGGCAACCGGCTGCCAGCCGGTCACGGTGCGACCGGCGGTGAAATGCACCGGCTGGCCGGCAGCTGCCAGATAGGTGACCGGTCCCGCCTCGCTGCCGGAGTCTTGTTTGGAGAAGGAAACCGGGCTGTTGAAAAAGTAGGTTCCCCTGCCAAAAGCGACCATCACTGGGCCGGTGATGCCTTCACTGCGGAGCTGCCGAATTCGGTCGCGGGCACCGGCCAGGCTGGCCAGGGGGGCCTCGCGGCTGCCTGCGGCGGCGTCGTCTCCTGAGGGCAGGACAAAGAGCTTGGTTTCAGCAGCAGCACGTGAGAGTGAACCGCAGCACAGCAGGACCGCGAGAAACAGACCGAGTGAACGCATGGTGGCACCGGGTGAATGAGGCAGGGGTTGTCGGCCGAAGTCTATCAGCCATGCCACGAGGGCTGGTGTTTGAATGGTGTGGGTTCGATCTGCGATGCTTCGCCCATGTCGTCGCTGCCGCCGCTGATCGAGGGTCTGCTGGACCCCGCTGCCTATCCCCACCCGACCGATTCGATCAAACTGGTTGAGACCCACATCTCGTGGGTGTTTTTGACTGGTGACTATGCCTACAAGTTGAAGAAGCCGGTAAGCCTGGGCTTTCTTGATTTCTCAACACTCCAGGCACGCCGGGCCTGCTGCCAGGAAGAACTGCGGCTCAACGGTCGGTTTGCACCAGAGCTCTATCTTGCCGGCGTGCCGATCACCGGACCGGTGAACCGGCCGCAGGTTGAGGGTGCAGGTGAGCCTATTGAATGGGCCGTCAAACTGCGGCAGTTCAATGAGGCTGACCAGCTCGACCGCCTGCTGGAGGCAGGGAAGCTGTCGGCAGCTGACTGTGAACAGCTGGCAGTTGAGATCGCC
>RFVE01000259.1 GCA_009922585.1 Planctomycetia bacterium | reverse complement strand
AACACGTTCCTCATCTGGCGGCAGGGCGAAGTCGATGACTTTGAGCTGAGGCTCGCTTTCCGCCTGCGCAACCACAACAGTGGCATCCAGTATAGAAGCCGTGATCTGGGTGACTTCGTCGTCGGTGGGTATCAGGCCGACATCGCTGAAACCAAACTCCCATTCTGCGGAATTCTCTACGAAGAGAAGGGCCGGGGCATTCTGGCGAAGCGGGGCCAACAGATCACTGTCACCCCTGATGGAAAGAAACAGGAGCGCAAGCCGATCGGAACGCCTGAAGAACTCGGCAAGGCCATCAAGCCGGGCGAATGGAACGACTACCTGATCGTCGCCCGCGGCAACCGGTTGCAACACTTCATCAACGGGCAACTGATGTCTGAAACGGTCGACGAGCAGGTCGAGAAGCGGGCCATGCAGGGCATTCTGGCACTGCAACTGCATGCTGGTCCACCGATGAAGGTCGAATTCAAAGACATTCAGCTCAAGCGACTCAAGCTGGCCGACGGCCGCAAGAAACTGGTCCTGCTCGCCGGCCGGGCGAGCCACCGTCAGGGTGACCACGAGTTTCGGGCGGGCTGCCTGCTGTTCAAAAAGTGCCTCGATGCGGCTCTGCCGGACCAGCTTGTGACCGCGGTCTACACCAATGGCTGGCCTGATGATCCGACCGCTTTTGACAATGCCGACGGCATCTTGATGTTCGCCGACGGCGGAACAGGACATCCAGTGGTGCAGAGTCACCGGTTGGCTCAGATCGACGCGTTGGCCAACCGTGGGGTTGGCATTGCCTGCCTCCACTACGGCGTCGAGGTGCCGAAGGAGAAAGGCGGCGCGGAGTTCCTCAACTGGATCGGGGGCTATTTCGAGACCAACTGGTCGGTCAACCCAACCTGGTCGCTCGCCGCGACCGAACTGGCCCCCGACCACCCGATCTGCCGCGGTGTCGAGCCGTTTGAAGTGAACGACGAGTGGTACTACCACATGCGGTTCCGCGAGCCCGCCACTGCCGTGACGGCAATCCTGTCGGCTGTGCCGCCCGACAGCACCCGCGAACGGCCTGACGGCCCCCACAGCAACAACCCGACGGTGCGGGCCAACAAAGGGGCCCGTGAGGTGTTGGCCTGGGCCTATGAACGACCCGACGGTGGCCGTGGCTTCGGCTGTACTGGCGGTCACTTCCACAAAAACTGGGGGAACGACGAGTTCCGCCGGCTGATGCTCAATGCCTTGGTCTGGACTGCGGGGCTTGAGGTCCCGGCCGAGGGTATCTCCTCAACCGTCACCTCGCAGGACCTTGAGACTAATCTCGACCCACCACCAGAAGCCCGTAAGCCGAAACCAAAGGTCAAGCCGGCGGCCTGATTCACCCCATCCGTTTCCCAGTTTGATTTCCGTCCGATTGCTGAAGGAGCAACCCACTGTGCCAAAATTGACTGTTGATGGAGTAGGTGAATTCGAAGTGCCCGCCGGCAAGCGGCTGGTCAACGCACTCGTCGACGATTGCGGTGTGGATCAACTGCACGCCTGCGGTGGCTTCGGTCGCTGCACCACCTGCCGGGTCGAGTTCGTGGCTGGCGAGCCGGAGAAGATGACGAAGGCTGAAAAAGAGGTGCTCGACGCTAAGGGGCTTTCTGCCACGCCCGGCGTCCGGCTTTCCTGCCAGATCACCTGTGATGCCGACATGACCGTCAAGGCAATCTGTCGACTGGAAGGCTCAGGCCGCGCCGACGCCGGCGGCCGACCAGGCGATGCCATCGAGCCGACACCCGAATGGTTATAGCTGAGCGACTGCCCGCAACCCTCGGAGGTCGTGCGGAGAGTACTCAGAACCCGTTCCTCGCCACAGGTTCTGCTGAAGCCCATGCTTCGAAGCCGAAGCGCAAGCTGAGGGAAACGGCTTTTTTGCCCCGGAACCGTCAGCCTTGTCTCGCGGCTACTGATGGTGCGCGTTTGCGAATGCCTGCATAAAACCCATTCTTCGAAGCCCGAAGCGCAAGCTGAGGGAAACAGCGTTTTTTTCACCCCGGAACCGTATTCCCTCGACTCGCTCCTCGGGCTTCCCGGTGTTCAGTTCCACGCAGCGCACCACCACCAACTGCGTCGGGGGCTTCTTGAGGGAGCGTGACGCGGCCTCCCCTAGGACACCTGAGTGTCTTGCGATGAAAATTCGATCTTTCGGCATCTTTTGCGTTGAAAATTAGTGTCGTGAATAGCTTTTTCCACGGACCGTCGACTTTCAATCTTGCCGCCTGTCCGGCTGCTCCACTCCCGGCTTCCATCACCTTCACGCACGACGCGGCGAAGGGAGCCCGCGGTGAACGTGCTTGACGGAAGGCTCCGGCGTCGTTTCCGCGTTCGTGGCACCGTCATACGTCCGCCGCCCGGAGGGCCCGTGTGAGAAACGCCAACGACTCAGCCGCCGTGGCTAGCCAGCGGTGGCTCTGCCGCGGCAGCTCAACGTGCAGCCCACCCTGGTAGCCAGCCCTCGCCAGTTCACGCAACACCGGCCCAAACTCCACCTCCCCTGCCCCGAGTGGTAGATGCTCATGCCGGCAGACGAGCATGTCGTCGATGTGGACATTCACGATCTGGCTTGCAACGCGAGCCACTGTTGCCGCCAGCGGCCGCTCGCCGAGGCACTCGAGATGGCCGATGTCGATCGTCAGGCCCAGCCCTGCCGGCCGGCCCAGCCGATCCAGCAGCTGCTCCGCCCGGGCCACAGTGTCGATGAACATGCCCGGCTCCGGCTCAAAGCCGAGCCTCACTCCGCGCCGCCCGGCGTGATCCAGCACGGGCCCAAGGCCGTCGAGCAGCCGCTGCCATAGGGTTTCTTGATCGGCAGCGTCATGCACCACACCGGCCCAGAGTGACACGCAGCCAGCCTGCAGTTCAGCCGCCAGGTCGATGGCCCGGCAGAGAAAATCACTCCGTCGTTCACGATCAGCAGCGACCGGTGAAACGAGCGTCGGCTCATGCTTCTGCAGGGGATCGAGCAGATGCCGGGCCCCGGTCTCGATCACGCAGGCCATGCCCAGCCGGTCGAGCTCCTGCCGCCAGCGGTCGATCTCGGCGGACAGGCCGGGAGCAAACGGATTGAGCAGCTGCCGGTCAGGCGTGATCGCCAGCGACCGACAGCCGAGCTCGGCAAGGACGGGCAGGACGGCCAACGGATCGGTGTCGGCAAAACTGTTGGTACTGAACCCAGGAAGCATCGCCGTCGTCCTTTGTGTGCGTGGCTCGAAATTGAATCGGCGAGATGGCATGGGCAATGCCCCGGCGGTTTGCAAACGACCCAGCCAGCTTTTCAGGTGACAGCCGCCAGCCGCCGGCCCAGCAGGAACCAGGCCAGCAGCAGGAAGATGGTGATTGCCCAGGGCTCACCACAGAAGGCAAGCACCAGCACCGCATCGAGGGTGATGATCGCCATGATCGCATTGCCGATCGCCGCCTGCATCCGCCGGGGCACGGGATCGAGCACCGCCT
>RFVE01000258.1 GCA_009922585.1 Planctomycetia bacterium | reverse complement strand
AGCTTTGGTGCCAAAGCGGCTGACCACTTTGCCCGCGGTGACCGCGGCGGCGGTGAATGGGCCTCGTCGTAAAAAGGACCGAGCATTCTTCGTTTTTCAAAGGATCCACATGAGCATCACCTTTGCCGAACAGGCCTATGACCACATTCTGGACAAGCTTTTGACCCAGGATCTGCGGCCCGGCGACCTGCTCGACCGCAGGCAAATCGCCGCCGAGTTGTCGGTCAGCCTCATCCCGGTGGCCGACGCCGTGCAACGGCTGACGCATGAGGGCTTTTTGACGACCCGCCGCCGGCTGGGCACCTTTGTCGCGATCCCGAGCCGCGAAGATGTTCGCGGGCAGCTGCTGCTGCGGGAAGCGATTGAATGCCAGGCCGTTCGGCTGATCGCCGGCAACCAGCTGAAGCAGCAGCGGCGGCACCTGCGGCCGTTGGCTGAGGCCGCCGATCGGGCCGCCGATGCGGGTGATTCGCTGTATCGGGAAGACTTCGCCTTTCATCAGGAACTGCTGCGACTGACGGGAGTCGATGCCCTGATCGGCGGGTTCGAACGGGTCGCCACCCTGACGATGTTTCATCAGACGGCCCTGATGAGCCCAGTGGCAGCAAGCACCTACGACCCTCACACCAAGCTGCTTGACGACCTCTGCCGGCTGTCACCAGAGCTTGCCGACGCTCGGATTCGGCGACATATCCGGCTGGGCAAGGAGAATCTGTTCGGCGCGTCGCCGGGGGCTCAGCCACAGCGGTCAACCCAGAGGAGCCAGAAGAGGCGGTAGGCGGTCTGCCGGTTCGCGAGGTCGATGCCGCCAGAAGCCGCAAAAAAACAAAAGTCGTATTTTTCCGCTCATTGCTGTACCAAGTGAAGCTATGGTGGGAGTACCTGCTGGCACTGGTGGGTGAGGAGTTTCCGCTGACATGTCCCAGGTGCGGTGGTGATATCCGGCTGATCAGCTTCATCACCGACCCGGGGCTAATTTGGAAAATCTTGATGCATCTTGGTGAACCGCTGGAGCCACCACGCGTGTCACTAACCCGGGGGCCGCCGGTCGACTGGGGTGAGCTGCCGCAGCTTCATCGTGGTGGAGAGTTCAAGCAAGCATTACCGGATGATCTGCCCATGATTGACATCCATCACAGCTAACATCCGGTGCCCCGCCCTTCGCGACGCTCGATCGCGCAGCCGCATTCAAAGCAATTCAGAAGCGGTCTCCGCCGATGGCCGATTCATCCGCATGAGCTGACTCTTTCTCACTTTTTGCTACCGTTCACGAGGCACGTGAGTCCACGACTTGTGCTCAGAAGAAAGCCGAAGCCGACGCATCCGTGTTGCTGTCGTGGAATCGCGGACATTGCAAGATCGAGAACTGTTTGCATTACGTGAGAGACTCATCTTCGGTGAAGTCGCCAGTCAGCTCCAAACCGGCAACGCCCTCCAATGCATTGCCGCTATCCGGAACGCCACCTTTTCACTGTTCCGTTCTCAAGAGTCACGAATATGGTCCAAGCTTTACGAAAACACGCATACCAAATCGACCATGTCCTCGCTATGTTCGGCATTGTGAATAAATGAAAAGCCCTGAGCGTTGAGGGGACCTCGACGAGAATAGCCCTTGTGGTTATCGCCAACTGCCCGGCAGTGTGTGCCGCCAAAGCCACCCAGCCCAACGTCTTGTTCCTTGCCGTCGATGACCTGCGTGCTGAGTTGATTTGTGACGGCCATCAGTCAGCTCGATGCGCAGATCGGCAAGGCGCTGGCGAAACGAGGTGAGCGCGGCCTGCGATTCTGGTCCGACCACTGATCGCATCTCGGTGTGCGCAGCCTGAATACCGCATTGATCTGCAGCGACTAAGGGCGTCTGGTTGGGCTGTGGCCGTGGACTTTTTTGTATTGCTTTGAGAACTGATACAAGGTTTCGAACTGTAGCAGTTCTGCCACATCGCTTACTTGCAGACCCTCACTCTCGAGAATTCGCCGGGCGTAGTGCATGCGAGTCCGCAGAAGATGCTCTTTTGGTCCAATGGACATGTTCGCACGAAAGACGCGGCGGAATTGCGGCTCTGACAGGCCGGCAAGGTCTGCCAGTTCGCTGACTTTTAGCGGGCGGTTGAGGTTTCGGCTGATGTAGTCGAGTGCTTTCCGGATTCGATCGTCGACTGTGGGCCCGGCTGCGTCAGGGGACGTGTGCCGAAGCGTGAGGTCAATCGCAGCGCGGATGACCGATTCTGTCCCGTCGCCGTCTTCATGAAGCGTGGAGCGAAGCAGGCCGATCAGAGTTCGAAAGTGCGGCGAAGACTCGGGGACAGGCAACCACGGTTTAGTGATCAGATTGCGCGTCACGCTGAATTCGATGTAGGTGTATGACACCGGTCGCCTGTCGTCGTATCGAATCTCGCGAACACCCGGCGAAAGCAGCAAAAGCACACGATCGTCGAGCTGCAGCCTTCCATCGGGAATGATGAATTCCCCGTTGCCAGACTCGACGTAAAGGAACCGATGGTTTTCGACGTTCCGCGGCGGCAGATGCAGGCCGCGTTCGAAACGAATGTGGGCTCCGCCAACGTAAGCGATGAGGTCATCAGGTGCTGTCATGATCGTTTTTGACATCACCATGACCGTTTCTGCCATTGGAATCAAGCATGCAGAAACGACAGTGTCACCATGAATCTGACCGCACGCCACATTGATCCGCGATTTCGGGGAATCATTCCGCCTCTGGTGACGCCGCTCCGCAGCCGCGACGAGCTGGACGACACCGGATTGGAGCGGCTGGTTGAGTACGTCATCGACGGAGGCGTGAATGGTCTCTTCATCCTCGGCAGCAGTGGAGAAGCTCCGAGTCTCAGTTACAGATTGCGAAGCAAGGTGATCAAAACAGCCTGCAGGCTCGTTCGTGATCGAGTGCCGGTTCTGGTGGGAATTACTGATACGGCGTTTGTCGAGTCGGTCACACTTGCCAGAACTGCCGCCGATGCGGGAGCCGCGGCGGTGGTGCTTTCCACGCCATACTACTTCCCGGCCGGACAGACCGAGTTGATCAGCTATGTACGGAACATTGTCACCGAACTGCCGCTACCGCTGATGCTTTATAACATGCCGTCGCTGACCAAAGTGTGGTTCGAGATCGATACGCTGAAGCAGCTCGCCGAGATCGATAGCATCATCGGATTGAAGGACAGCAGCGGCGACCTTGATTACTTCGCGCGAGCCGCGAGTCTCAAGAAGTTGCGACCTGACTGGTCGGTTCTGATTGGCCCCGAGAAGCACTTGCCCGAAGCCATGCGTCTGGGAGGCGACGGGGCAGTGGCCGGCGGTGCCAACGTCCTGCCGCGATTGTTTGTGGAGTGCTACCGGGCTGTTGTCGAAAACGACGAGGTGCTTGTCGGCGATCTGCATCAGCGGATTCACGAATTTCAGAGCGTCTATGAAATCGGCAAATACGCTTCACGAATCATCAAGGGGATCAAGTGCTGTCTATCGC
>RFVE01000257.1 GCA_009922585.1 Planctomycetia bacterium | reverse complement strand
CTTGGCTTGGGCTGGTGGCCTCGCCACCAGTTCCAAGGCCGACCAACCCGAACGGGCATTCAATGTGCTGTTCGTTGCCATTGACGACCTCACGAGCACACTCGGCTGCTGTGGCGATCCGGTTGCCAACACGCCATTCATCGATGCCCTCGCCGGTCGTGGTGTTTTTTTCCGGCACGCCTACTGCCAACTGCCGCTGTGTAATCCGAGCCGGGCATCACTGCTCACCGGGCTGCGGCCCGATCAGATCCGGGTCTATGATCTCGACCGTCACTTTCGGGCTGAACGGCCTGACGTGGTGACACTTCCACAGCTCTTTCGGCAAAGCGGCTGGTACACCGCCCGGGTTGGCAAACTCTATCACTACAACGTGCCAGCTGGCATTGGCACGAACGGTCTCGACGATCCACCGTCTTGGGATGAGGTCATCAATCCGAAGGGACGGGATGTCGCCGAAGAGTCATTGATTATCAATGCCGAACCCCATCGCAAGATCAGTGCGGCCCTCAGCTGGCTCGCTGCCGATGGCACCGATGGTGAACAGACTGATGGCTTAGTTGCCAGTGAAGCAATCCGGCTGATGCAGGCACACCGCAATGAGCCATTTTTCCTCGGCGTCGGTTTTTTCCGCCCCCACACACCGTACGTTGCACCGAAAAAATACTTCGAGGCCCAGCCACTGGACGAAATTCAGATTCCTTCAGCCCCTGCCGATGACCGTGATGACATCCCGCCCGCGGCATTCGCTCACAACAATCCGGTGCCTCACTACAACCTGCCAACGGCGACCTGCCGAAAAGCAAAGCAGGCCTACTACGCCAGCGTCTCGTTTATCGATGCACAAATCGGTCGGCTCATGCAGGCCCTCGATACACTTGATCTCGCCGACCGGACGATCGTGGTGCTCTGGAGCGACCAGTGCCCCTGCTCAAAGAGCCATCGCTACCGAACAACCAGTGGTGTGGCGAGGCTGTCTCCCAGGTGCTTCGTCCCGCTGACGAACGCCTCCCAAGCCAGGTGATGGGTCGTAGCATCCGTACTGAACGGTGGCGGTACACCGAGTGGAACGAAGGGCGGGAAGGCCGGGAACTCTACGATCATGCAACCGACCCACACGAGTTTCATAATCTGGCCATCGAACCAACGGCTGAGATCGAGGTGACAATCAATGGCCTGCGGAAGCGGCTTCAGACTGCCGCCGAGGGGTGTCCACCGGCCAGCCCGGTCAATCCTGCGAGACTCTAAACCGTCAGCAGCTCGAGCAGTGAGTCCTTCTGACTCTTGCCGTAGTCGAGCCAGGCAGATCGCCAGTCAGTGGCCGGCCGCCTGGGAAAAGAGATTGAGGACCAATACGCCGGTCAGAATCAGCCCCATGCCGACAACGGCAGGTAGGTCGAGGGCCTGCCCGTAGGCAAGCCAGCCCACTGCCGTAATCAAGACCAGTCCCGCACCCGACCAGACGGCATAGGCGATCCCGATTGGGATCGTCTCGAGCGTCAGCGAGAGAAAATAGAACGAAAGGCCATAGCCGACCACCACCGCGAGCACCGGCAGTGGCCTGGTAAACCCCTGCGATGCCTTGAGGAAGCTGGTACCGACCACCTCGGCGACAATTGCAAGAGCGAGGGCGAGCCAGGGGAGCATGAAGCGGGCCTTATCAGGAGGGTTTCGGGGGACGAGTATCGACGAGTCGTCCCTGAGCGGAAAGCAGTGCGGGCAGCGAGGTCGCCTGTCTTCAGCTGCCCCCAGCACCAGCATACCGCTGCCGGTATTCCCGCGGGGTGAGTCCAAATCGCCGGCGGAAGTGGCCGGCAAACCGCGAGGCATCAGCATAGCCAACCAGCTCCGCAATGCGGCCGATCGACTCGCGGGTGGTCGTCAGCAGGCCGACTGCCCGGTAAAGCCGGAGCTGCTGCACATAGGCCGTGAAGCTCGTCCGCCGTCGCTCCCGAAACAGCCGGGCCAGATGTCCCGGACTAATCCCGGCCACCTGCCCGGCCAGAAAGGCGAGGGTGACCGGCTCAGTCAGGTGCAGTTCCAAATAGGTGCAGGCCCGCTCAAGTGGATCATCGGGAAGCGTTCCTGCCGCACCGAGTTCAGCCAGGCGGTACCAGACCGCATCGAGGTGCTGGCGGGCAGCCTCCTCGGCTGCCATCGGTTCACCGGCGAGGACTGCATCGACGATCCTGCGGTGGGCCTCAAACAGAATTGTCAGGTCGGGCCAGCAGCGAGTGAGCGTATCAAGGTGAAACCGGGCGATCGCATCGGCAGCCGCCCGCCAGGATTCGGTCAGCCCCGGCACGTCGGCGAGTTCCACGATGGTCTCATGCAGCTGGCGATCGGCCACGGCCATGCGGCGGTGGTCACCGGTCTGAGCCGCCTGCTGCAGTTGCCTGAAGGCGGTGAGCAATGGCTTTTTGTCACTACCGGCCGCCACCCGCTCAGCCGCCTGCCGGGCAGCAAAGGCGTCGAGCACAGCACGGAGATCGGTCAGTGGACGCATACCGTCAGCCTATCCCGCATCACCGAAGCGCTGTAATGACACCTAGAAATTATGCCATTTCGCGCGCCGGCTTGCTTGCCGCTGTTCATTGACGAAAACCATGACCTGAAACGCCACCGTCAGTTGCCTGCCCACAGGTTCCCGTTTGATCCCTGCACCTGCACCCCCCAAGGAGCTTCATCGTGAGCACCGTCTTCCGCGGTCTTTACCCACCACTGATCACCCCGTTCACTGCCGACGGCACTGTTGATGAACCGGCCCTCCGCGACCATGTTGAGTTCATGCTTGCCGGCGGATCCGACGGCTTTTGTGTCGGCTCGAGCACCGGGGAGTTTATGAATCTCGACCGGGCCGAGTGGGAGCAGGTGCTCGGTGTGGTTCACGAGCAGGTCAATGGCCGGGTGCCGCTGCTGGCCGGCGGGGCCTGGATGGCCACCTCCCACACCGTCGAACGCTGCCAATTCGCTGAGCGGGCTGGCTACGACGGGATCCTCCTGATCTCTCCCTGGTATCAGGTACACACCGAGCGGGAACTCTATGCCCACTTCAAGGCGGTTCGGGACGCGATCGCCATTCCGATCATGGTTTACAACAACCCGCCGGTCACCGGCGTGCGGCTGTCGGTCGAACTGCTCGAGCGGCTTTATCGCGACGGCATCGTGCAGTATCTCAAGGACGCCGACAGTGATCCCTACGCGATCGCCCGGCTGCGGATGCGGCTGGGTGAATCGGCCCAGCTCTTCTATGGCCATGACAACAATGCCATGGGCGCATTTGCCTTTGGTGCCACCGGCTGGGTGTCGGGCACGGCCAACTTCTGCCCAGAACTCTGGAGTGAATTCGTCCACACCTGCATCGATGACGGTGACTTTGTAAGGGCTAGAGCCCTCTGGTATCGGATCATGCCGTTCGTTGAAATTGCCACGGTGGGTACAGGCGGCGAGCGGGCCGACTGGATTGCCGTGATCAAGCGGGGCCTGGAACT
>RFVE01000256.1 GCA_009922585.1 Planctomycetia bacterium | reverse complement strand
TGCCCGGCCCGATCTGGCAGTGCTGTGCTATCCGGTCATTGCCCTCAACGCTCCGCACACCCATCGGGGATCTCGGAAAAATCTGCTTGGTCCGGCCGACAGCGATGCCCTGGCCGAGCAGCTCAGCACCGACCGCCGGGTGACGGCCGAGACGCCCCCCACCTTTCTCTTTCAGACCGACGCAGACACAGCGGTGCCTCCCGAGAACGCGGTTGGCTTCTACCTCGCCTGCCGACGTGCCGGCGTTCCGGCCGAGTTGCATATCTACCAGCCGGGCCGGCATGGCGTCGGCCTGGCAGCAGACCAGCCGTCAGTCTCCAGCTGGCCCGACCGCCTCCGTGACTGGCTGCGTGACCGGGGCTTCTTTACCCCCGCCGATTGAACCTGCTGCCGCTCCGACGGCTGTCCAGCCTGTGGCGAACCTTTTTGCCGCTTTATTCGTAGTTCACTCTGCTGGTGTTCCTGGATTGAAAGGGGCTGGCAAGAGTCTGGATAAGGCATCGCCGCGGCCGCCGCTGATCGAAGCTGCGGCGGTAAGAAGGGAAGGCCTTGGTTGTGACCGCTTGGTGGTGGTTGACCCATCAATCACCGAAAAAAAAGAGTCGCGTCTGGTCCCATCGAGGCTGCAACCGCGGCCGCAGAAAACCCGCGCAGCACCAGTCGCAGGCTGAACCTCTGGAAAAGCGGCAGATGATGGCGGTTGTGTCGCCAGCCTATGAAGTCACAGGCCAGTGGGGGAATGACTTTGAAGCGCGAATAACCTTGGAAAATCTTGGTTCACAGCCAGTGCATGACTGGACGCTCTCGTTTGACTACGGAGCGACAATTTCTGCCGTCTGGGGTGCTTCACTCCTATCGCGTGATGGCGGCCGTTACACCATCGCCAACGAGGGCTGGAATGCCGATTTGGAGGCAGGCAAGTCGCTCGTATTTCATCTGCTCGGCTCCACGGACCTGCCCCCATCCGAGCTTGTAGCACCCGGCAATTATGCGGTGAATGGGCGAGGTGTTGGTGGCCTGGCGGATGATGGCCCGTCTCCTTCCACGGGTGACGCGGTTCCGACCCATGATGCAGGTGAGCCACAGCCTGACCCTGTCGGTAGTCCGAGTACGATCAACTTTCGCACCCTGCGGGATTGGGGCGAAGGGTTTATCGGAGAGATCGCGGTCACGAATCAAACTGAGGGTGTGCTCGCAGGCTGGGAGGCATCCTTCGATTTTTCCGGAACGATTGATTCAGTTTGGAATGGCGTTCTCGTCCGTCAGTCAGGCACGCGTTACACCATCCGCGGCCCCTCATGGAATCAGGATCTCGCAGCCGGAGGGACTGCGGTGGTCCGTTTCCTGGGGGCGGCTGGTGAGGATGCGGCGACGCCGGGCGGCTTCGTGGTGGCAGGTGTCTGTAACGGGCCGCTGGCGTCGCCCGCCCAGGTCTTCTCCGAACCGCCCAAGCTTCAGCGGCCCAGCCGGCCACCCGCGGCTGACACCGTCGATGGTGATGGCCATGTCTATGTGATCGGATCATCTCGGGCTGATCGTACGGACTTTGATCCGTTGGTGGACCGGCTCGATCTTGGTCACCATTCAGCACACAGCATCATCTTCGGGAAGCACGAAACCGGTGAGGTGGCCTTCTTCAATCCATGGTCGTCAGCGCCAGAGTTTCAATCGCTCGCGAACGTCGGGTATGAGCAGCTCACAGTCGACAGTTTCGTGCCGATAGCCGACGAACATCTCCGGCAGGACGTTGGCGGCGTGCTCTCGTGGGAACATCAGGTTGGGCCACGAGACCAGGACACGGTCTACATCCGGTCGCACGAAGTTGGCGTGCATGAACGGATCGAAGGCTTCGATCCGTCCACGATGAAAATAAGCTTCCTTTACTTTGGCTCCCGCGATCGGCTCGTTGTCGAGGATACAGCGGAAGGCCTGCTCGTTTCGGCAGCCGCCACCGGCCAGAGCACGCTGCTTGTTGGTGTTTCGAAAGCATCGCTTGTAGGCAACAACCTTGAATTCCATCATGACCAGGTGGTGGAATCGCAGCTCTTTGTTCCATTTGGCTTCAGTGCCGACCAGGTCGCGATTGTCAGCAGATCTGATCTCCTGACGCCGGCTGCCCCTGCTGGTGAACTCACCGACGGGCATCAGGTGCGATCGGGGTCTAATGTGCCGCGTTCAGGGGAAGGTGGTGATTCGGACACCGGCACCTCGGATGAGGGCTTGACCGAGGTTGCATCGACAACGGCAGTGAGCGTGCTGGTCGATGCGGCAGGCCTGGCGTATGTGCGTGAACCAGGTGGAGAACCAATTCCGGTCATGCGGTCCGATACGTACTGGGATGGTCATGTGCCGCTCAGTCGCAATGGGGCAACCATTCTTGCTGCAGCCAGGGATCAACTCGGTCGTCTGCGGGTGCTCGATGGCAGTGGCGTCAATGCCTACGCCTGGATTCTTGACGAAAACGGCCACTACATCGGCGAGGAGGGGCCGGCAGACACATCGCTCCAGGCCAAAGAATCGTTGTTCAGAATCGACATTGACGGTGATGGCGCCATTGAAGCGGTTGCCGGGGTCAACTCAGGAAATGACGGCGATCACTTGTGGGGAGAGGCCTTCTTCGCGCCCTATGTTGATATGGGGTTTTGGGAAGTGCCAGACTTGACTGAGATTGCCCAGACGCGAGGCACCTCGTTGCTGACACTCGCATTTCTGTTATCGACCGCAGAGGGAAAGACGGCATGGGCCGGCTGGGACTCGGCGGCAATCGATGCGGAGTCACCGCGAGCGGTTGCAATCAATGACTCGATCGCCTCGTTCCAGGCTGCTGGTGGCGATGTCATGGTCTCCTTTGGTGGTGCTGCTGGGAATAGTCTGGCCCATGTCCATGCCGCTCAGGGGAAGACGGCCCTCGATCTGGCCCATGCCTACCGCGATGTCGTCGATACGTACTCACTCAACCGGATTGATTTTGATATCGAGGGGACAGCAATTTCAGATCCGGTCTCGATAGCCCTGCGGAGCGAAGCGCTGGCGCTTTTCCAGAGAGATCGCCCAGATGTTGAAGTCTGGTACACGCTGCCAGCAGTGCCATCAGGCCTTACCTACAACGGCCATCAGGTGATTCGATCGGCGTTGCAGGCCGGTGTTGTGCTCGACGGCGTCAATATCATGGCAATGAATTTTGGGGGCTGGGCGGCGCCGACGACCGGGCCCGATGCGCAGACGATGGGCTTCTATGCCATCGCCTCGGCTCAGGGTGCGCATGACCAGTTGGTCGCCCTCTACGCCGAGTACGGCCACGAATTCGGGTGGAGCCAACTTGGCGTGACACCGATGATCGGTGTCAACGATATCACCACCGAGGTGTTCACGATTGAGGATGCACAGCTGCTTGAAGACTTTGCCCGGAGCAAGGGGCTGGGCATGCTTTCAATGTGGTCAGTAGCACGAGATCATCCAGGAAGTCTCGGCCAGGCAACGGCGACAGCATCGGGCCTTGATCTGGCGGCAGGCAGCTACTCCGCTGTTTTCTCTGATTAT
>RFVE01000255.1 GCA_009922585.1 Planctomycetia bacterium | reverse complement strand
GGTCCATGCGCAGGGAGTTGACCGTAAGGAGCCCCGCTGGACAAACGACTCATGAAGACGCTGTCACGCCAGGAAGTTCGTGAAGTCGATCGCCGGGCAATCACCATCTTCGGCGTGCCTGGTGTGGTGCTGATGGAGAACGCCGGAGCAGGATCGGCTCGACTGCTTGCATCGCTTGGCATCAGAGGGCCAGTCGCAATTGTCTGCGGTAAGGGCAATAACGGGGGCGACGGCTTCGTCATTGCCCGCCACCTTGATAGTGCGGGATATCCCGTGCGACTGCTGCTTGCCTGTCCGCCAGAAGAAATCCGTGGTGATGCGGCAGTAAACCTGCAGATCGCCCAACGGGCAGGACTGCAAATTCAACAGCTGGCAAACCACAACCAGTCAGACTGGGAAGCAGCCATCTCCGGTGCGGACTGGGTTGTCGATGCCCTGCTTGGCACAGGTGCCTGCGGGGCACCGACCGGGACGGTGGCAGTTGCCATCGCGGCAATCAATGCCGTTCGTGACCGGGCAGCTGCCCGCGTCCTGGCGGTCGACCTGCCCTCGGGACTCGACTGCGATACCGGGCAGGCCGCCGGAGCCTGCATCAGGGCCGATCTCACAGCAACCTTCGTTGCCCCGAAACATGGATTTGAATCGGCCGGGGCAGCGACTTACACCGGCCGTGTCGAGGTCATCGGCATCGGAGTGCCTCGGGCAGCTTTGCCTGAATAAAAGAAACGTGTCCTACTGGCCAAGCTGCTGATCTAAAAACGCCCAGGCCAGTGCCTCCATGAAGGCCCGCTGGCGGTTGTCGGCAGCGCCGCCGTGGCCTCCCTCAATGTTTTCATACGAGAGCACTTGCTTGCCCAACGCCTCAAGCCGAGCCGTCATCTTCCGGGCATGGGCCGGGTGAACGCGGTCGTCACGGGTCGAGGTAGTGATGAGCAGGGGCGGATAGGTGCGGTCGGCCGAGACAAGATGGTAAGGCGAGAAGGTCTTGATGAAGGCCCATTCGTCGGGCAGGTCGGGGTTGCCGTATTCACCCATCCAGCTTGCCCCAGCCAGCAGCTTGTTGAATCGCCGCATATCGAGCAGCGGCACCTGGCAGACAACAGCTCCAAAGAGCTCTGGTCGACTGGCATACATGTTGCCAACCAGCAGTCCCCCGTTGCTGCCGCCCCTGATGCCCAGACGTGCTGGTGAGCTGACTCCCCGGGCCACCAAATCTTCTGCTACCGCCGCAAAGTCTTCATAGGCGCGTGGCCGGTTCTCCTTTAACGCCGCCTGGTGCCAGGCCGGCCCGAACTCGCCGCCACCACGAATGTTGGCCAGCACATAGACACAACCGCGTTCCAGCCAGGCTGCACCGGCGAACGCCTGATAGCCGGGTACCAACGGAATCTCAAAGCCGCCATAACCGTAGAGGAGGGTAGGGGCCGACCCATCGGCCGGCAGGTCCGCCGGCCCGATCTGAAAGTAGGGAATCTTCGTGCCGTCTTTGCTGACCGCCTCATGCTGCCTGACGGCCAGCCCCTCGGCCTGGAAGAAGGCGGGGGATCGTTTGAGGACGTCGGGGACTGCGCCGCCGCCGTCCGGCTGGAGGCTACCGAGCGAAAGGGTCATTGGCACTAACGGCGTATTGGTCGTGAGAAAATAATCATCTGAAATCAGATCATCGACAGCTGACACCGACGCCGTGGAGACTGCCGGTACGCCGGGCAGCGGCCTGCGGTGCCAGGCCCCCTCGCGGTAGGTCAGCACAAACAGTCGGCTGCGGACGTTGTCGAGGGTGGTGAGTAGCAGGTGATGCCGAGTGGGACTCAAACCGACCAGCGAGGTTCGTGGCCCCGGCTCGAAGAGCAGGTCGAACTGTCGGCCGCCTGCCAGAAAAGCCTCGAAGTCAGCCGCCAGCAGACTGCCGGCGGCATAGGTACGACCACCGACCGTCCAGTCGCTGCGGAGTTCGATAAACAGCCACTGACGATGCGTGCTGACATTCGCATCGTCCGGCTTGGCAATCTTCACCAATTGACCATCACGACGAAGAAAGCACTCGTTGGTCCAAAAGGTGATCTGCCGTGAGACGAAGTCCCGCTCGAAGCCAGGGGTGGGATCGTGCCAGGCCGTCACCGACATATCATCGGGCTTTCCCTCGTAAATCACCTCGGCTTCAGCGAGCGGCTGTCCGCGGGACCATTGCCGGACCGTTCGCGGATAGCCCGAAGTCGTTAGTGATCCTGGCCCGAAATCAGTCGCCACGAACAGGCTGTCGCGACCACGCCAGGCGACCCGGCTCTTGGCCTCGGGCAGCGTGAAACCATCGGGCACAAAAGTTTTGCTCTCGAGGTCAAACTCCCGCACGACGTCGGCATCGGCACCGCCACGTGAAAGTGAGACCAGGCACAGGCGGTCATCCGGCCTGTTCACCCGGACCCCATGCCAGACCCAGTTTTCACCCTCGGCAGCCCCGAGAGCGTCGATGTCAAGCACCGTCTCCCAGGCAGGCTCGGTACTGCGATAGTCGGCCAGGGTTGTCCTCCGCCAGACACCTCGGGGATGGTCGGCATCCTGCCAGAAGTTGTAGTAACGGTCTCCGATCTTACGGATGGAAGGAATCTTTTCCTTTGAGTCGAGGATTGCCAACAGCCGCCGCTGAAGCACTTCAAATCGCTCGTCTGCAGCGATCGCCGCCACCGCCTTTTCATTACGGGCACGAACCCACTGAAGTTGCTGCTCGCCCTCCACCTCTTCAAGCCAAAGAAAAGGATCAGCGGGAAGGAGATAACGCATAGAGCTACGTTTGAACAAAATTACCTGTAATGATTGCCTGAAAAGGATTGTTCAACACGTGGCGAGACTACCTCTTTGGCCCGTCACAGTCCTGTGGAAAATTCTCCCATGGTCTTTCTTAATCGGAAAAATAACCGAGAACGAACCGTATTCTGAGGTTCCAGACGCTTCATCCTGCGGCCCAAAACTCAATCCGCCGCCTGCCAGGAACAGACGCCGGCGTCCTGGCGAAAATTGTTGACGTCAGAAGCCCCACCTGTTAGGGTCGGAGGGAAGTGAAGGCGGGGTTCGAGGAGGAAATATGCGTTTACGTGCAAATTTTTGTTTCCATGTTGCCCTCGCAGCCTTTTCTGCGGTCACACTCTTATCTGGCTGTACTGACGTTCCGGTCGACCAACCTGACCTCAGCCCTGTGACCGGCATCGTCACACTCGACGGCAGCCCACTTTCTGGAGCATCGGTCGTCTTCGAATCAACTGGCGGTCAGGTGGCTTTTGGGCAGACGGACGAGAATGGCCAGTATGAAATGGTCTATAAGGGGCCGTGGAAAGGGGCGGTGAACGGCCAAAACACGGTACGGATTACCACTGCATCTGATGCACCACCAGACCCTGGATGGCGGGAGCCGATCCATCCTATCTACAACCGCCGCTCGACACTCACGGCCGAAGTAGTTGCCGGCGAAAACACGTTCGATTTTGCGCTCGAGTCAAAGCCATCCAAACGCTGAATAAAGACTCGATGACCCCCTCCTTCATCACTCAAACAACGTTTCAATAATTTTTAAAAAAG
>RFVE01000254.1 GCA_009922585.1 Planctomycetia bacterium | reverse complement strand
GTCGGCCCAGGTGATCAACTCATAGCCCGGCGGCAACTTGGCAGCAGCCACGTAGTCCTTGACGGCGGCCGTCATCGCCAGCAGGTCCTCCCCCGAACTACGGTCGATCGAGACGACCATCCCCTGCCGGCCATTGATACGGTTGGTGGACGCAACGTCAGCAAAGTCATCGCGGACGGTGCCAAGGTCGCCCACAGTCAGCACGAGGCCGTCGGGCAGCGTGACCAGCGGCAGTTTGGCAATCTCCTCGCCGACATACCGTTTGTTCTTGCCCCGCAGCAAAATTTCGCCACTTTCACCCCGGATCGTGCCGCCGGGCATTTCCAGATTTTCCTGCCGGACAATGTCGGCGACATTTCGCAGCGACAGGCCGTACTTGCGGAGAGTCCGCTCAGCGATCTCGATGTCGATCTCATAGTCGCGGGCTCCTTGCAGGTTGGCGGCTGAAACCGCTGGCAGGGCCAGCAGGTCGTCGCGGATCACCTCGGCAACATCCCGCAGCTCCGCTTCCGCGACCTCGCCCGGAATCCGCGGGGCGAGGACGCCAACCTTGATGGCCGGGTTCCGCAGGGTCACCTGCTCAACCTTCGGATCCTCGGCGAGTTCCGGGAGGCTCGGAATCCGCTCAACCTCCGAGCGAATCTCGCTGAGCACCTTCTGAACATTCTTGACGTTCGAGTTCAGTTCAAAGACGCAAAAACCCGACCCTTCCTGGGCCACGCTGGTGAGTTTCTTGATGCCGGTGACGCTCCGGCAGGCCTCCTCGACCTTCTGGCAGATGCCCTCCTCGACCTCCTCCGGGGTCGCGCCGGGATAGGGCACCGACACCAGGATGATCTCCAGCTCAAACTCCGGAAAGACCTCCCGCCGCATGCTGGCAAAGCTCATCGCACCGACGATGAGAATCGCCGCCACCAGCGTGTTCATCGCCGGCATGTTCTTGACGGTCCAGGCAATGATGCTGCGCATGGGAATCTCCGGTGATCACTATTCAGTTGGCTGCGGGCTGGCCTCACCCGACTCTGGTGCCTGCGCGGTCATCACGGGCTCACGGCTCTCACCTGCTTCAGTAATGGCCATGCCGTCCCGCACGTTCGAGAGCTGGCTGACCACGACGCGGTCATCCGGCCGCAGCCCGTCCGGACCTGACTCAAACGTCGCCCGGCCGGCAGCAACCTGCACCAACGGCAGGGCCTCGCAGGGAGCCGAGACGAGCGGCTGGTCGGTTTCGACCTGCACTTGAACATCGACAAACATTCCGCGGATCAGCGACAGCGGGGTGCCGGCCGGCAGCGTTGGCAACGCCGCCCCGTAGCGGTCAAGTGCCTCGACGGCCGTCGGGTCGGCCACCAGCACGCGGCAGGGCAGCGTGCGGGTCCGCTCATCGAGCCCCTTGCCTTCCTGCCGCTTGAGGACTCCCTGCCAGCGATACTGGCGGTCACCAATCCGGTAGACAACAGTCGCTGGCGTGTCGGGAAAGTCATAGGGCGAGCCCGCCGGGGTTCGCCGGGTATCGCTCCAGATGCGGGCCACGTCATCCATCTGGAGGCTCACCCGGACCTCGGCGGCACTGGTGTCTTCGATCGTCACCAACGGCGTGCCTTTGCTGACGTACGAATCTTCCTCGACCATCGAGTCGACCACCATGCCGCTGACAGGGGCGACAATCCGCGTGCGGACCAGATCCAGCTGGGCCCGTTCGAGCATCGTGGCAGTCAGCGTCTGGGCCTCAGTCAGCCTGATCCGTCGCTTGGCCAGCACCCGCCGCTGGCCTTGTAGACCATTGAGATTGCTGTCGGCTGTAAGCTCATCGCGGAGCGCCCGCTCATAGTCGGCCTCAGTGACCACCCGGCTCGACTTGAGGCCGTCAAGCCGTTCGACTTCACGGTGAGCCAGGGCGACCTGTCGCTCAGCCAGGCTGACAGAGCGTTCATTCTGCTTAATCTCTTCGTCGATCTCCTCGATCGTCAGCACCGCCTGCTTGAGCTCTTGCTCGAGCCGCCGCACCTCCAGTTCGTAGTCTCTGGGGTCAATCGCCAGCAGCTGAGTACCTTTTTTGACAAACTTGCCCCCCCGGCAGGCCTCGGCCAGGTCGACGATGCGGCCGCCGGTTTCTGCCGACAGCGTCACCTCCCGCAGCGGCACGACGACACCGTCAAAGTCGATTTCGATCTGTCCGGGCTCGCGGACAACCGGCAGCGTCTGGACCATTACCGCCGGGTTGGCGTCCGCCTCACGACGGGGCGGGGGCGGCTGGCTGCCGAGGGCCATGAAGGCGGCGACGCCACCAACGAGAATTACCAGCGGCATCACCCAGCTGAAAATGGTACGAACGATGTTCATGGTGGCGTTGAGGAATCCTGTCAAAAATTAGGCCTGACCTGACGGCGAGGCTGGGCGGGATGAGACGCGGGGGGAAGGTTTCGGCAGCGGTTCACCTCGGCCGAGAGCGGCAAGGCTGAAGGCGGTGACGTGATCAGCCAGTTTTTCGGGCGTGTGAAGGTGATTGATTTCTCGCTCAGGAATCAGCATGCCGACGACATCGCCCGCAGCTCGGTAGAGGAAACATTGACCGACCACACTGAGGCCTACCCGACGCAGCTCCGCCTGAGAGAGACTGCCGGCGACGAGCTCGTCGAGGATCGCCACCAGGATGGTGAAGTGCGGGCGGATGTAGTCCTCGACCAGTTCCCGGCAGGCGTCGGTCGGGTGGAGAATCTCGCGGAGCATGAGCCGCACCTGCCATGGCGGCTGACCAAGGCCGAGCATCCGCTCAATCATGTTGCCGACGAAATCCCGCAATTTCGTTTCGGGCGGAGTTCCTGGCAGCCAGTCCGGCTGGGGCACCTGACGGACCCGCTCCTGATGGGCATGCCTGACGCTCTCGAGGTAGAGCCGTTGCTTGTCGCCAAAGTAGTAGTTAACCGCCGCCCCATTGACGCCCGCAGCCGTGCAGATGTCGCGAACAGTGGCCGCCTCGTAGCCTTTTTCCGCAAACTCCTGGCCAGCGGCCGACAAAATCCGCACCCGCGGATCGTCCGGTCCACTCGCTGTCACTGGATCGTTTTCGGGGGTCGCCGTCGCCATGAATCACCGTTTCAAACGTGCGTTTAAATCGATTGTATGCAGCCGCTTTGGCCGGGGGGAGGGCGGTTTGGGAAGATTTTGGTAGGATCTCGGGACACACCAAGGAGGGTTTGCCTGATGTTTGCATTCGCCCGTGCTTTCTTCTTGTTTCCAGCTGTTTTTCGCGGCGTCTGGGCCACCTGCAAAAACGAGGCTGAAGAATAGTCATTGCCCCCTTGGGAGCATCTTCATGGCCGACTGGATTGAGGCTGGTGCCAAGGCTCCCGACTTTACGCTAGCCACGCACGACGGCACGAAACTCAAGCTGTCGAGTCTGCGGGGCAAGACCGTCGTGCTTTATTTCTATCCCAAGGACGACACACCCGGTTGCACCAAAGAGGCCTGCGGGTTTCGCGACACGATTACCGAGCTAGAAGCGGTAGACGCCGTGGTGCTGGGCGTCAGCCCCGATGGACCCGAAAGCCATGCCCGCTTTCGGGAAAAG
>RFVE01000253.1 GCA_009922585.1 Planctomycetia bacterium | reverse complement strand
GATTGCTCATGTGGGCCTGCGGGTTCGCCGGCCGGCCGCAGAGCCGGTAGTGCTGACCAGGGTTGTCGAGCTGATAGCCGTCAAAGTGCCCCTGGTTGAAGTCGAGATGCCGGCCATGCCGGATGCCCAACCCGGTTCCACCAGCAAGCACCAGCGGCAGGTTGGCGTTACCGTGGCTGTGGCCGTAGGCCATACCGCTGCCGAACAGAGCCATCGTGGTGTCGAGCAGCGGCCGGCCATCAAGGTCGGACGTCTCGGCCAGCCGGCTCAGGAAGTAGGCAAACTGCTCAACGGCAAAGGTGTCGCTCTGGGTGAGCTTCTCCATGTGATCGGGGTCGCCGTTGTGATGGCTGAGGGCATGGCGTGTCTGCGAGATGCCCAGTTCAGGAATCGCCAGGCCCTGGCCTTCGAGGCCGCTGCTGAAGGTCACGACCCGCGTGGCGTCGGTCTGGAAGGCAAGAATGATCAGGTCATAGATGGTGCGGAAGTATTCCCCTGCCTGGGTCTGCGGCACGTCACGATCGGTCCGACGGCGGGAGGCATCGGCAATCTCTGGCCGGGGCACATCAAGCCAAGCATCGGCCCGCTTCGTGCGGACTTCTGTCTCACGGACAGCCGTTAAATACTGATTCAGTCGATCTTTGTCAGCAAACCCCATGGTCCGCTCGAGCGACCGCACTTCTTCGAGGTTGGCATCGAGCACACTCGCCTTCTGCCGCAATGCCCGCCGCTGGGCGGCGGTGCCGCTGGCCGGCTCTTCAAAGAGATGGGCGAAGATCTCGCGGCAGCGGCTCATGCCTGGCAGCCGGATGCCATCGGCTGTCCAGGCGAGCGACTCGCCCTTGTTGGAAATTTCGAGTGAGTGAAAGCGGGTGTGCGGGGCGGTCACCTCAGCCATTCGCTGATCGACCGAAATCGTGTTGCGGTCGGTCGGTCCGAGCCGGCCCCCAGTGAGCCAGATCTTCTGGCAGTTGTGATGGTGACCGAGGCCGCCGGGGTGATGCAGGCCGCTGATCGGCGTGACGACGCTGCGATGCTTTTCCAGCGGCTTGAGGGTGCGGGAAAAGCTGAAGTTCTCACCTGGCGTCACGATCTGATAGTCGAGGGTGTTGACGCCGTTGGGAATGTAGACGAAGACGCTTCGCTTGGGCTGCGGTGCCGCCGCCGCAAATGCCGGACGCATACATTCAAGCAGCGGCAGGGCGATGAAGCTGCCGAGGCCGCGGAGAACGTGCCGACGGTCGATCTGCCAAGAGGGTGTCATGAGATGGCCTTTCGTTGGCTGGGGCGATTGGTTGTCTTTTCAGGGTGTCTTCGCGAGCCTTGGTGTCTTCGTTCCCGGGCAGCAGTTCAGCGTTTTTGCATCAACTCAGAGACTGCGACCGCCCGGATAATGTCTCGCAGCTGATAGTTACAGCTCTTCGCCTCGCGAACGATGGCCGCAAGATCGTCCCGGTCGTCGACCGTCAGCACCCGCCGGAGGGCATAGGTGCTCAGCTGCTCGATGAACGCCTTGAGGAACCGGTCGTGATCTGCCACGAGCAACTGTTTGAAGTCCTCGGCGTCGGCAAACGTCCGCCCATCGGGAAGGTGGCCGCTCGGGTCGACCGCAGGGTCATCGCCGGTCCCCTTTTCGACCCGCTCATGGGTTCGCCACTGACCGATCGCATCGAACTGGTCAAACGCGAGGCCGAGTGGATCGATCGCGCGGTGGCAGGCGGCACAGCTGGCATGGCTGGCGTGGGCGGCAAGCTTTTGTCGGATGGTTGCTTTGGGGCTGTCAGGCGGGTTGGGCTCGATCGGATCGACATTCGCCGGTGGCGGCGGCGGAGTCTTGCCAAAGATCGCCTCGCTCACCCAGACGCCGCGGTGCACCGGCCGGTGCCGGGTACCGTCGGAGGTGAGGCCAAGAATGCCCCCCATCGTCAGCAGGCCACCCCGCTGGTCTGCGGGCTGAAGTGACACCCGTTGGAAACCACCCTGCTCTGGCTCGGGCAGACCATAGAACTCGCAGAGCCGCGGGTTAGCGATCGTCCAGTCGGACGTCAGGAAGGCATCGATGGAGAGATTCTGCCGGAAGACCTCACGAAAATACCTGACAACCTCTTCCCGCATGCTCGCCTCGAGCCATACGTCGTAGTTTGGGTAGAGCTTGCCGTCGGGCGGAAACATGCCAAGTCGATGCAACTGCAGCCACTGTCGCGGGAAGTCGTCCACGAACCTGTTGCTCTTGCCGTCGGCCAACATTCGGTCGACCTCGGCGGCCAGCCCGCCACCTGTCAGCCGTCCCGCCCGGGCTGCTTCGACAAGCTGCTCATCCGGGAGGGAACTCCAGAGAAAATAGCTCAGCCGCGACGCCAACTCCCAGTCGGTCAAACGGGGCCGTGGCTCAGCCTCGCCCTCGACCAGATAGGTAAAGTGCCGCGAGGTCAGTACTCCGAGCAGGGCCACCCGGTAGGCGGCGGCGACGTCCTCGCCTGCAGCCCTTTCGGCCTTGTAAGCCTGCAGGTAGGGCGTCAGTTCTGCCACCGTCACCGGCCGCCTCCAGGCCCGCTCGGTGAAGCGTTGCAGATGAACGGTAACGCTGGGCTCATCCGCGTCGGCTGGCGGCAGCAGTCCGGCTCGGGCCTGCCGCTCGGCCTCCGTTTCGATCGGTCCCTCCCATTCAATCCAGTCAAGCAGCACGCAGGAGAAGAGCCCATTGCCCTGCTCATCGAACATCTTCGGCGCGGTCGGATTGAGCAGCCTGGTCTCACTGCTGTGGGTGAAGATGTGGAGGTCTTTGGAAAGGGCATTGCGATAATGGGCCCCTTTCTGGCGATCGATGATGTCGGTGGCCACGACGTTGAAGTCGAGACTGGTCGGCATCTCGAGGAAGACCTCAAACTCGATGACCTGAGGGGCATCTTCGGGAGCGACGATGTCGAGTTCGATGAGCCCTTCATTAGCTGCTTCAACGGTCGGCTTGCCAATTCGCAGGTGGGCGATCTGTCCGCCGCGGGGCCGGATGCCGCTGACTTGCATCCGAGCCCGGTAGAGCCCACTGGCCTCAGGTCCGACCCGGCCAAACCAGTGTGGGCGGAACGCCTGCTGCGTGCGGCCCGGAAAGATCAACGCCCGCAGTGGCCGCTCGATGCCGAACCGCTTGAGGTATTCCTGCTGCATCTTTCCACCGCCATACCGAATGTCGGCGGCGGTCTTGCGGACCGTACGAGTTTCAATCGGCGTCGCCGGGAAGGCCCGATTGAGCACTGTTTCGGCAGCTTGGTAGTACCGCTCGACATGTGATGGAGCGAGCGAGAGTTCCGAGCCGATCCGCTCAAAGCCGTGCCAGCGGGGGTCTTCGTTGAGTTCACCCGGCTTCGTGGGGTCATAACGGACACCGAGCAGGTCGTAGACGGTGTTTTGATATTCAGCGCGACTAAGCCGGTAGTGGGTCAGTGGCGGCCTGGCTGCCATCCGCGCCGCCCGGCCCTCACGAATCCGGGTGTCGAGTTGTCCGACAACTGCGGCAATCTCATCGACGGTCGGCTGCGGCTCCTCTTCGGGCGGCATTTCACCGGCGTTGATCCGTTCGACA
>RFVE01000252.1 GCA_009922585.1 Planctomycetia bacterium | reverse complement strand
GCGGCAGCAGCCACGAGGGTGTCGATCTCATCGGTTGAAATTGATAGTGGTGGCATGATCACTACGGTGTCACCCAACTGCCGGAGCAGGGCTCCGTGTTCGCGTGCAGCCAGGCAGGCTCGGGCACCGGTGCGTGCTGCCCATGGATACGTTTCACCGGTCTTTTTATTGGCAACGAGGTCGATGCCAGCCATCAGGCCGCATTGCCGAATGCCTCCGACATGGGGCAGTTCGGCAAGCTGCTGGAGCTGGATCCGCAGCCGCTTGATCACCACTGCCAGCTGCTGAAGAACCGCTTCGTCACGAAAGACAGAGAGGGATTCAAGGGCAACTGCTGCTGCCAGCGGATTGCCGCCAAAGGTGTGGCCGTGATAGAAGGCCCGGCCATCACTGTGACTGCCCAGGAAGGCCTGCCAGATGGCGTCGGTTGTAAGGGTGGCGGCCATCGGCAGGTAGCCTGCGGTGAGCCCCTTGCCGAGGCAAAGAATGTCAGGGCTGACATCCTCCTGTTCGCAGGCAAACATCGTGCCGGTGCGGCCGAAGCCGACAGCAATTTCGTCGAGGATCAACAGCACGCCATGGCGGTGGGTGAGCTCGCGAACCGCCCGCAGGAAACCGGGCGGGTGTACCAGGATGCCGCCGGCGGCCTGCACCAGTGGCTCCATGATGACTGCGGCGATGTCATCCCCCTGCTGCGTCAGCAGTTGCTCCAGCCGGTCGAGGGTCTCTGCGGCGGTTGCTGCCAGGCAGCTCGGGTCAGTTCGCGGACCGCCGTCAGCAGTGGGCGAGGGCCCGGCGGGCAGGCCGGGGGTTGGCAGCCGGATGGCCTCAAACGTCAACGGCGCAAACATCGCGGTAAACCGATCGACGCCGCCAACGCCAATGGCGCCCAGCGTGTCGCCGTGGTAAGCCTCGCCGAGGGCGATGTAGCGGGTGCGTGGTTGTTGCCCCCCTGCCCCAGCCTGCAAATGGTACTGAAAGGCGATTTTGAGGGCGGCCTCGGTGGCCGATGAGCCGTCGCCAGAGAAGAAGACCTTTTCGAGGCCTGCAGGTGTGATTTCGACGAGCCGTCGGGCCAGTTCGACCGTGGTGGGGTTTGAGAGGCCAAGGTTGGTCGTATGGGCGACCAGCCCGAGTTGCCGGCTGACGGCGGCGTCGAGCCGCGGATGCCGATGGCCGTGAACGTTGCACCACATGCTTGCCGAGCCATCGATGTAGCGATTGCCTGCCGTATCAAACAGGTAGACCCCATTTCCCCGCTCGATCAGCAGCGGCTCGTATTCGGCCATCTGGGTGAAGGCATGCCAGACATGCTCCCGATCCCAGGTCTCCAGCAGTTCCAAGGAGGGCGTCACCGGTTCGTTTGTGCAGGAAAAGCCGGCCATGCGGGTGATTTTCGGGGAACGCGGCTGTGGTTCAGGGGTTTACGCAGCCTATCGTAGAATAAGACTGCGGCGTTGAAAGCGATCCGTTGCTTGGGTTCGTTCAATCCCTGAAAACTGCTCACCTGCCTCGATGTTGAAAGCTCGTCTGTTGTCCCGCCACAGAAGTGCCCCTTTTTTAAACGACCACCCATGCTGTGGTCGCTCAGAACTGCTGGCCCGGTTGCCACTCGCCCTGCTGGCCTTCCTGCCGTTGTTTGGCGGCTGTAGCTCTGAGGCGACCATCCGGCCGGGGGACGTTCGCCGGTACACGGCTCCGCGTGAAAAGCTTGCGCCGGTATCGGCGTTGGCCAGTGCCGGCCAGCCGGCCGCCCCGGTGGAATCTCCCCGGGTGGCCTACACGCTACCGGAAGGCTGGAGCGAACAGTCGGGGCCCGCCGGCATGCGGCTGGCGACGCTAGCCATCGGCGAACCGGGTGCCGGTCAGGAGGTGACGATCATTCCTGCCGCTGGCAGTCTGCGGAGCAATGTCGAGCGGTGGCAGAAGCAGTTGGATGCCGAGGCCTCGCCTGAGACGATTGCTGCCGCGGTCGATCGGGCCCTGGCCGAAGCTGGCAGCGTTGATGTAGCGGGCCAGAAAGCCACAGTGGTCCTGCTTGAGGCGGCTTCGGCTGCATCAGCGCCCGGCGAGGCAATTCTTGGTGGCATCCTGCCGCTCGAAGACGGCAAGGCAGTGTTCGTAAAGTTTCGCGGCAACGCTGATGTCGCCCGTCGGGAGCGGGCGAACTTCCTTAAGTTTGTCGCCTCGCTGCGAATGCCCTGAGTCGCATCTCATCACAATAGAAACCCCCAAGGACTGACAGCCATGGCCACCGGAACAATGCCCCTGCCGTCGCTGACGACCCCCCGCCGCGAGACCAACTCGGCCACTCTTGCCGAACAGGGCTGGGATCTGCTCAAGGCTGCCGGCTCTTTGAAGATCACGGTCGTGATGTTCCTTGCGGCGACTTTCCTGCTATTTGTCGGCACGCTGGCGCAGGACGAAAAAAATCTGCCCGAGGTGAAGGCTGAGTATTTCAACAGCTGGCTGGCCAAGGTGCCGTTCTCTGATTTCTTCCCTGTCACCATCTTTGGCGAGTCAAGCTTGACGGGCTGGTTCCCCTTTCCCGGTGGAGCGACGATCGGGCTGGTGCTGCTCGTGAATCTGATTGCCGCCAAGGTGACCCGGTTTCACATTGCGGCCAAGGGGTCCCGGCTGCTCTGGGGGACGGCGGTGTCACTCATTGGTGGTCTGCTCGCGCTTCTCGTGATCTTTACTGGCCACCAGGCCAACGGTCTCCAAGGCAAGCCGCCGATTGCCTACGAGACCGTCTGGCAGTTATTGCAGGTCGGGGCGGTGGTCGGGACGGCGGGTTTGGCGGTGGTTGCCTGGAAAGCCAAGCGAAAGCTGGTGCGGCTCGGGCTGGCGGTGACGGCCGCCGGCTGTGGGGTGGCGGCGGCCGGCATGCTTTTCGGAGGCGAGGCCTGGCGAATGAACGACCCGGGCCTGCGGATCATGTGGCAGCTGATTCAGTCAAGCGTCGCTTCGCTGGTGCTGCTAGCCGGCCTGGTGATGGTCTTTGGCGTCCGCGGCGGCAACGTGCTGATTCACATCGCCGTCGGTATGTTGATGTTCGGCCAGTTCGCCTTCGGCGACCGGCAGATTGAAGAGCGGATGAACGTGGTGGCGGCTGACGAGGGGGCCGAGACCGAGGCGGTCACGGCAATCGCTGGGCGGCTCCTGGCCGCCCGCGCCGGCGGCGAGCCGATCATGCTGGAAGACCTGCCGGTTGAGCTTGAGGTGCTCGAGTATTTTCCCAACTCGCTGGTGACCCGGGTCGGCCCGGTGGCGAAGAACCGGGCGACGGCTGGCTTCGGCACTAGCTGGATCGCCACCGAGCGGCCGCCCGAAGGGGGCGCGTCGTCACGGAGTAACATTGCCTCAGCCTACGTGCGGGTGAAGGAGCGTGACACCGGGAACGACCTGGGCACCTATCTGGTCAGTCAGTTCCTCAATGACCGCAGCCAGTTGTTCATGGCAGGCGAGGGAGATATCTGCGACACGCTCGACGTGGCGGGCGAGCCCTGGCGGCTCCAGTTGCGGTTCCGCCGGGAGTACAAGCCCTACAGCGTCACGCTCGACGATGTTCGTCGCGTCGACTACTCCGCGAGTGATACC
>RFVE01000251.1 GCA_009922585.1 Planctomycetia bacterium | reverse complement strand
CTCGCGGCGGCGAAGCCGGGCCTGCTCGTCGTGAACCTTTCCCGCGGCGATCTGGTCGATCCCGACGCGCTCGTCGCCGCACTCGATTCCGGGCAGGTCGCCGGCGCCGCCCTCGATGTGTTCGCACCCGAGCCGATTCCTGCCGGCCATCCGATCCTCGGCCGCGCAAACGTGATCCTCGCGCCGCATGTCGCCAGCGTGAGCGCCGCGGCCGTGCACCGGCTGCGGACGACGGCCGCCGAACTCGCCGTCGCGGCGGTCCGCGGCGGCACGCTGCCCTCGATCGTCAACGGCGTGGCCGGCCCTCGCGACATTCCGACCTGACCGCAACGGAGTTCTTCATGAAGCTGCCTTTTCCAAGTTGTTCCCGGGCTCAGGTCGTGCTCCTCACGGTCTGCGCGGCCACGGCCTCTGCCGCCCTGTGCGGTGCCGCCGAGCCCGTCTCGCCGCCGGCCGTCGTCGATCTCTCGCTCACGGTCGCGGCCGATCTGCCCTGCGTCTGGCCGGTGGGGATGACGCCGCTGGCGGTCGTGCCGACCGCGACGTTTGACCGTACCGGCCGGCACCGCGACATGCTCGTGATCGATGAGCACACGGGCACCCAGTGGGACGCGCCGGCCCACTTTGTGCCACCCCCCGACTCCGGGCTCGACGGCGCGGGGCCGATGGGCGTGGTCACGGGAGACAAGGTGCCGGCTTGGCAGTTCTGCGGCGAGGCCTGCGTGATCGACCTGACGAAACACCGCGACGCGGCCGCCCCGGGTGAGAGCTTTTTGATCGGCCCGGAGCACGTGCGTGAGTGGGAAATCGCCCACCGGCCAGTCGGGCCCGGCGACGTCGTCTGCTTCCGCACAGGCTATAGCGACGCCTACTACAAGCCGTTCCCGGCGGGCGAGCGGTTCATCGCCGACGCACTCCGCAAGCGGGCTCCTGGCTGGGCGGCACCTCGACCTGAGACGATGACCTATCTCGCCGACCGGGGCGTGACGACGCTCGCGATCGACGGCGCGAGCATGGGGCCGCTGCCAAACCTCGCCGTGGCCACGCACCGGGCCGGCGGCAACCGCGGGATGGTGTGGGTCGAGTGCGCGACCAACCTCGGCAGCCTGCCGACGACCGGCGGATTCGTGGCGATTCTTGCAGCCAAGCACGCCGGCGGCTCCGGCGGCGAATGCCGGATGGTCGCCATCACCGAGCCAACCCTTGCTGCCCGGCTCAACGCCCGGTCAAAGGCCCACGGCGTCGTCGACCTGTCCGTGACCCTCGACGAAAACCTGCCGATCGTCTGGCCCGGCTGGGGCCCCGGCGAGGAGGGAGGCCGCTACATCGCCAAGGTGCTCAACGCCTTCTCGAAGGAGCGCGGTCCCTTCTTCGCGCTTGGGCATCTCTTCGACAGCTTCGCCGGCACACATGTCGTGCTGCCGAGCTTTTCGCTGCCGGCCGACCGGGCCGAGATCACAGCTGCTGATCCGGCCATCCGCGCGGCCGTGGCCACCTACGAGCAGGCACATGGGCCGCTCGGCACGTCGGCGCTGCGGACGGCGGCTGCGCCGCTCGAGCGCATGATGGGCCCGGCGCACGTCGTCGATGTCCGTGACCTTGTCGGCACCGCATCGTTCACCGCCGGCAAGCCGGCAGGACCGATCGTCACGCGGGCGATACTCGAGCGACACGCCCGAACGCGACCATTTCGGCCGGGTGAAGCCGTCCTGTTCCAGACCGGCCACACCGACAGGACGTTCAGGCCCATGCCGCCGTTGCCGGAGCAGGATGCCTGTCTGGCGATGCCACTGGCCGGCACGGCTGAGGGTTGGCCGGCGGTCGCGGCCGACGCACTGGCCTACCTTGCGGAGCAGGGCGTCGGCCTGATCGGCACCGACGCCCCGTCCCTGAGTGGCGTCGACCCCGCGCTTGCCCAACAGCTCGACTGGTTCGCGGCCAGCCGCGAGTTGACTGTTGTCGCCATGCTGACAGGCCTCGAGGCGATCGCTGATCGCGAAGCCTTCTTTCTGTTCGCCCCCATCAAGATCGCCGGCACCCGCGGCGGCTATGGCCGCGGGCTTGCCCTTGTCGAACCGGGCCCGGAGCCGCAGCCGTGAGCGATTCTGTCGGCAGTCGGACCATGAAGAAGGTGATCTGGCGGCTCGTGCCGTTTCTGGCACTGCTGTACACCTTCAACATCATCGACCGTGCCAACGTCGGCTTTGCGCGATTGGGCATGGTCGATGACCTCGGGTTTTCCGAACAGGTGATCGACTGGGGCTTCGGTATCTTTTTTGTGGGCTACCTGATCTTCGAAGTTCCCAGCAACATGCTGCTGCGGCGGTTCGGTGCCCGGCTTTGGATTTCGCGGATCATGATTTCCTGGGGGCTGATCTCCACCCTCACCGCCTGGGTGACCGGTCCACCAAGCTACTTTGCCGCCCGGGTGCTGCTCGGCGTTGCCGAAGCGGGGTTCTTTCCCGGCATCATCTTCTACATGACCGCCTGGTTTCCTGCGGTGGTTCGGGCCCGGGTGGTGGCCTGGTTCATGCTGGCGATCCCGCTGGCAAACATTCTGGGCAACGTGGCGTCCGGGCTGATCCTCGACTCACTCGACGGCGCGGCCGGCCTCGCTGGCTGGCAATGGCTTTTTGTTCTCGAAGGGCTGCCTTCGGTGCTGCTGGGTATCTCGGTGTTGTTCTTCCTGCCCGATCACCCCGGCAAGGCCCGGTGGCTGGCCGACGACGAGCGGGCCTGGCTGGAGGCCGACCGGGCGAGCGAGGATGGCCGGCGGCTGGAGGCGGGCGGCAGTGAAAAGCTCTCAGCCATGGCCGACCACCGCATCTGGATCCTGATCGGCCTCTACCTCAGTGTCGCCATCGGGACCAACGCCACGGGGGCCTATCTGCCCAAGCTGATCAAAGACGCCTTCGAACCCCTGCTGGTATCCACCACCGGCGCTGCCGGGGGCCTGTTCTGGAAGGTTGGGCTGCTTTCGACACTACCGCAGATCACCGCGGTGGCCGCGATGCTCGTGGTCAGCCGGCTCTCGGATTTGCAGGGCCAACGGGCCGGAATCGTCGCTGCCTCCCTCGCAGCGGCAGCCGGCGGCTGGCTGCTTGCCTGGCTGCCAGCCGGCGCCTGGGCACAACTTGTCGGGCTCTGCGTGGCGCAGGCCGGCATGATGGCCGTCCTCCCGGTGTTCTGGACACTGCCGTCACTCTTCCTCGGCGGGGCCGCCGCGGCCGCCGGCATCGCGCTGATCAACTCCGTCGCCAACGCCGGCGGCATTGTCGCCCCCTCGATCATCGGCAACTTCGGTGTCGGGCCGATGGTCGCCGTGATGATCTGGGGCTTTCTGATGGCCATGCTTGCGTGGCGGCTCATCGAACAACCGCTCAATGCCGGCCACGGCCACTCCCCCGGGCTCCCTGACACCGCCACCGACTGACGCCTTTATCACCATTGATGCCGCAGCATCATTGCGGCTTCCCCCCACAGGATGACAATGTCTGCTCCCACCGCATTATTCGACCTCACCGACCGGATCGCCGTCGTCTCGGGTGCCGCCAGCGGCATGGGCAAGGCGTCGGCCGTCGCACTCGCCGCCCACGGGGC